>VXNZ01000046.1:173126-179226 GCA_009840355.1 Chloroflexota bacterium | reverse complement strand
TTAACGCTTTTCAATCTCAACTTTCTTGATATTGAGTATAGCAGGACTTGGTTATTTTGTCAACCTTTCCGTATAATTCCCTAAGATAAGTGCCTTATCTGCCTCCGTTTCTGCCGGTTGCACCTTCGACTTGCAGCGTGGCGCGCCACGACACCGCCTCGCCTGCACGGCTGTGGATTTCGTAGGAGCGCACCCAGCAATCGCCGGTGTATTTCGGATTGCCCGCCGCCAAGCCGGCCGGAGCGTATTCAAACGGTGTCGGAGCGGTGTGGTATCGAAGCGCGCCCAGCACGGCGTCCGTGCCGGTGTTTGCCGTATCGTCGTATATGCCGCGCAGCGAGAACGCCACCGCCTCGCCGCTCAGATTAAAGTGCGCGCCGTCATCGCCCAGCGCGGTAACATCATCCAGTGCGCGTTCCCCCGGCAACCCGCGTACCTCGCTGACATAAGCCGACAGATCGCGCATCGCGCCGCCCACATCCGCAATCCTAAACCGCGACCCTCTGCCATCCACAAACGCCATCTTCCACCTCCTCACTTCCGCACACAATATAGAATAATTGTTCGCCTCTGTCAATGATATAGTTCTACATGGACGAGACGATTTCACGAATCCCTAATGTTGTCATTCCGAACGCGGTGAGGAATCTGAAATCGTCGCATGCAAGCCTGTTTCCGACTTCAGATTTCTCGCTTCGCTCGAAATGACAGGCGTAAATTGCATTCGTGAAATCGTCTCTTTACATGGATGGACAGGATGAAATTGTGTGCCTTATCCTGCATATTCTGTCCAGTAATGCAAGAATTGACATTGCGCCTTAAGTCTTCTACGCTGGCATTTCGAAACCGCAGAATCTAGGAGGAGGTTCCTGTTGGTTACTAAAGAAAATCAGGCGGAATCGCCGGAGCAGGCGCGTGCGAAACGCGAAAAGCTTATGTCGGAGGAGTACGCCGCCGACATAGAAGAAGGCTTCGCGGAAATCGAGCGCGGAGAGTACCGGACGATAGAGATAGATGAGCGCAACAAGACATACCGAGCCGTCGAATAGACTGCGCCTATCGATTATACCTTCGAGCGAACCTGAGCTGAGCGTGAATTGCCGCTTATGACTACCACACTACCGCCCATTGACATTTCTACCACTGTGCGCTTGCTGGAGCCGCCGGATGGCGCTTGCAGCGTGATTATCGATACGGATACTTGGAATGAGGTGGACGACCAGTTCGCCATTATCCACGCGCTTATGTCGCCGGAGATGCGCATTGAGACGATTCAGGCGGCGGGCTTTCACGCGGCTGTGCGCAATACGAACGATTTCGAGCACGGCATGGAGCTGAGTTACGAGGAGATTTTGCGTGTGCTGGCGCTCTCGCCGGTCAAGTACGATGGTCCCGTGATGCGCGGCTCTCGGCAGACTATGACGGCGACCCGCGGCGAACCCGTGCCCAGCGAGGCTGCGGAGAACATCGTCAACCGCGCGATGCGTGAGCGCGGCGAAACGCTGTATGTGCTCGCTCTCGGCGCGCTGACGAATGTCGCGTCCGCCATCCTGATGGAGCCGCGCATCCGCGAGCGTATCTGCGTCGTCGCGCTCGGCGGCTGGCCTAGACATGCATCGGACTTTCACGATTTCAACTTCATCCAGGATATGCGGGCGGCACAAACCGTCTTCGACAGCGGCGTCGCATTGGTGCAAGTTACTGGGTTCGGCGTATCTGAGCTGCTGAGCACGACGCGCTGGGAAATGATGGAACAAGTGCAGGGATACGGCGAAATCGGCGACTACCTGTTCCAACTCTACGAAGACTTCGTGGCGGACTTCCCCGGACGCGGCAAGCCTATCTGGGATCTCGCGCCGGGCGCATGGCTGCTGGACGCGGGCTGGTTCAGGACGCACATCGAGCCCGCGCCAATCCTGAACGACGAACTGCGCTATGTCCCAATCGCAACACGCCACCCGATGCGAGTAATCGACTGGCTTGACCGCAGCGCGATATTTGCCGACTTCTTCGAGAAGCTGCACAGGCATACGATCTAACAGGATGGCTAGGCAGGATGTGGTCTTTCAGTTGTCATTCCAAACACAGAGTAGCGGAGTGAAGGATCTGAAATCCCTGCCGTAAATCAAGCCGATACGAAGTTTAGGATGCAAGATTCCTCACTGCGTTCGGAATGACAACCCGCAGCGCAGCGATTCAGGGAAGGGCATTGTTGGGGCAAGGATATCTACGCGGTTACTTCGGAGTTGCGCTGGCCGGTTACCATGTAGATGACATTCTCGGCGATGTTCGTAGTGCGGTCGGCGATGCGCTCGATGTTGTGTGCGGTCCAGAGCAGGTAAGTGGCGCGGCGGATGACCGCAGGGTCGCCTAGCATGAATGTCAGCAGTTCGCGATAGACTTGCTCATATAGTGCGTCTATGTCGTCATCGTCCCGCTGCACAACCATCGACGATACGACATCGCGGTTGACGAATGCGTCTAGGCTGCGGCGCAGCATGTCGGACGCCATATCCGACATGCGCGGGATGTCTATCAGCGGCTTCAGCGGCGGCTCGTCGCCCATCATCAGGCAGATTTTCGCTATTCCCTCTGCGTAGTCGCCCATGCGCTCAAGTTCGCTGGCGAGGCGCATCACCGTTACCAGCACGCGCAGGTCAACCGCCATCGGCTGCTGCGTGGCTATCAGGTCGATGCAGCGCTCTTCGATTTCGTACTGCTTGTCGTCGATGATGTCGTCTTCGCGCACCACTTCGCGCGCCATCTCCAAATCGCGGTTCTTCAGCGCGTCGAGTGAGCGTCCGATAGCCTTCTCCACCATGCTGCCCATCATTAGCAGATCGTCTTGAACCATCTGCAGGTCGCGATCAAATTCTGCTCTCGGCATTGCCTCTGTCCTTAATGTGCGTCAACTGAATGGGACATAATGGAGATATATTTAGATGGAATGATGCGCCTATCTCGTTGTGATGGGGCCGGTCTAGCTGAACCTGCCGGTGATGTACGCCTCTGTGCGGTCGTCCGTCGGGTTGGTGAAAATCTGCTGCGTGGGCGCGAACTCCACGAGATAGCCGCACCTTTGCTCGTCAACCATCAGGAACGCGGTGTCGTCGGAGACGCGCGCTGCCTGCTGCATGTTGTGTGTAACGATAACGATGGTGTAATTGACCTTCAGCTCGCGGATGAGCCCTTCGATGGCGAGCGTTGCGATGGGATCGAGCGCGGACGCCGGCTCGTCCATCAGCACCACTTCCGGCTCGACGGCGATGGTGCGCGCGATGCACAGGCGCTGCTGCTGCCCGCCGGACAGGTCTAGCGCACTCGTGTTGAGGCGGTCTTTCACCTCGTCCCACAGCGCCGCCTGCCGCAGCGACTTTTCGACAGCTTCGTCGTAGTTGCCCTGGTAGCCGTTAATCTTCAAGCCGAACGCTACATTGTCATAGATGGACTTGGGGAACGGATTGGGCCTTTGGAACACCATGCCGATGCGCGAGCGAATCTCGGTCGGGTCCACGTCAGCGCCATAGAGATCGTAGCCCTCGAACAGTATGCTGCCGCCGATAGTCGTGCCCGGTATAAGGTCGTTCATGCGGTTGAAGCAGCGTAGCAGCGTGCTCTTGCCGCAGCCGGACGGACCGATAAGCGCGGTAACTTCGCGCCGCTTGATGTCCATGTGGATGTCCCGCAACGCTCGAAAGCTGCCGTAGGTTACGCTGACATCCTCCGCGCCAAGAACTATGTTGCCGTTCGGCTCGGCTGCGCTGTTATTAACCATCCGACCTCACCTGATAGTGGGCTGTCGCGAAAGCCCGTCCTATCCCGTATGACCTGCATATTGATGTCAGTTCCCGTCTGCCGAGACGATTTCACAAATCCCTAATAGTTGTCATTCCGCGCCGTTCTTGTCATTCCGAACACAGTGAGGAATCTGAAATCGTTGCAGGCAAACATGTTTCCGACTTTAGATTTCTCGCTTCGTTCGAAATGACAAGGATGAATTGCCGAAATGACAAGTATAAACTGCATTTGTGAAATCGTCTTGTTTGCCTGCCAGTCGTATGCGTTCTTATGTATCCGACCGCACCTGATACCTATCCCGCAATATAATCGCCACCGCGTTCATCGTCAGCAGCACGACCAGCAGCACCACGATGCCCGCCGCCGCTATGCCACGGAACTCGTCCTGTGGTCGCGATGTCCAGTTGAATATCTGTATTGGCAGCACGGTGAACTGCTCCAGGGGGTGCGCCGGCACGAATGTCAGGTACACCAGCGCGCTAATCGCGATCACCGGCGCCGCCTCACCAAGCGCGCGAGACATCGCCAGGATTGTGCCGGTGAGAATGCCCGGCAGCGCCTGCGGAAGTACTATGCCTTTTACGACCTGCCACTTCTCCGCGCCGAGCGCGTAACCCGCCTGCCGGTATGTATCCGGCACGGCACGGATCGCCTCTCGCGACGCTAATATGACAATTGGCATCACAAGCAGCGCCATCGTCATCGCGCCTGCCAGCAGCACGCGCTCGCCGCTGAACATCCACTGCACAAACAGTGTCAGTCCGAGCAAGCCATATACGATAGACGGCACGCCCGCGAGATTGGACAAGTTTATCTCGATGAAGCCGGTCAGACGGCTCTGCACTGCATACTCTTCGAGGTATATCGCCGCGCCGACGCCGATGGGAATGGCAAACGCCGCGGTGAGCCCCATCAACCAGACGCTGCCCCAGAGGGCGGATTTCAGTCCTGCCTCTTCCGGGTGGCGCGATGGGTAGGAGTTCAGGAAGTTCCAATTGAGCCACGGCGCGCCTTCCGCCAGCACCTGCGCCAGCAGCACCACCAGCCCGACGATGCCTATCATCGTGGCGAGCAGGAACATCACATATATCACGCTGCCCATTTTCTTCCGGAACGGTAAGCGAGGCTTGAACATCGCCGCTGTCTGCTGCATTAGTACTTCTCCCGCCAGCGCCTAACGATGAAATGCCCGAGCAGGTTCATCACCAGCGTGATGAAGAACAACAGCAAGCCAACCGCGAAGATGGTGTTGTACTCGAGCGAGCCGTGCGGTGTTTCGCCGAGGCTTAGCTGCACGATGAACGCTGTCATCGTCTGTATGCTTTCGAGCGGGTTGATGGTGAGGTTCGGCGTCGCTCCGGCTGCGATGGTAACGAGCATCGTCTCGCCGATGGCGCGCGATATGGCGATGATGAACGACGCTACGATGCCGGACAGCGCGGCGGGTACGACCACGCGCAGGCTCACTTCTACGCGTGTCGCGCCCAACGCATACGCGCCGTTACGCAGCGAGTTGGGCACCGAGTTCATGGCGTCTTCGCTAAGCGAAGAGACCATCGGAATAATCATCACGCCCATCACGAGTCCCGCGCTCAGTGCGTTGAAAACCAGCATATCAGGGAAGAGTATCTTTAGCAGGGGCGTTACGAATGTGAGGGCGAAGTAGCCGTACACGACCGTCGGGATACCTGCCAGGATTTCAAGCACGGGCTTGACGATGCGGCGCACCTTGTTCGGCGCGTATTCAGACAGAAAAATCGCCGCCGCCAGACCGACGGGCAGCGCGACCAAAGCCGCGATCGCAGCAATGAGCAGCGTGCCCCCTACCAGCGGCAACACGCCGTAGGCGCGAGGCTTCAGAATCGGGGTCCAGCGGGTGCCTGTGAAAAACTCCCAAGCGGATACAACGCCGCGCTCGACATACGAAAATGGGCTCTGGCTCTCGATGCGCTCGAGCCGTCCGTTCCAGACCTGAAGGCCCTGCTCCAGTTCCGCTATTTCCGCCGACGACTCGCTTCTTTCGATCCTAGTCTCAATCTGACTGATCTCAGACTGAGCGAGGTTAACCGGCATTTCCAGGAAGAAGCCAAACGCCTGTGAGACCAGCGTGAAGATGATGCCGATAGTGGTGAGGACGGATATGAGCGCGCAGCCGAAGAACAGCCAGCGAACAATCCTGCCTTCAAGAGACGCGCCTCGCTTGCGGCGCAACGCGCGCGGCGGCGATAGGGGCGGGCGAGATGAGGCCGCCGGTGGAGGATATAGAGGGCGAGGTAATATGAGTAAAAGACAGAAAAAAATA
>VXNZ01000046.1:0-173116 GCA_009840355.1 Chloroflexota bacterium | reverse complement strand
TCTCTCTGTGGTGTGCGCCTGCCAGCGCCCCCACCTCTCAAACACCCCGCCTCACACCCGCGCTTAACACACCGGCGCGCGGGTGCGTGTCAACGCGCGGCGCCGTAGTGCGAGACTGCGAAGTGGAGCCGACATTGCCTTGAGACTGCGGCATAGTACTTTCCATAACGCAAAATAGCATACGCCCGCAAAGTTAAGTCGCGGTGAACGAATTGTTAACAAGCCGTTAATAGAGGTCCGGCCAGGGCTATTCCATCCGTTGCAGATAACCCTTTTGGTGTATTATGTCCGAACCACTTTATTCTTGGACATATCAAATCTTTGACAACAGCGCATGGCATGTATGCATATTAGGTGGAATCGCCGAAAATGATAGCCCTTTCCCGCAATGCGACATACAACGTGTACATCAATGTTCTTATTTAATAGCCATCGGTTGTCAAGTATTATTTTCGTAGCAGGGTTGGACAACACAAGGCGCAGCGCAACTGGCAGAAGAACTTATAGAATGGCTAGGCGCGCAGCCGTTCGCCTAATCTTCAAGCCATGCCCTCGCTACCGTGAAGCGGAATGTGCTGCCTATGCCTTCTTCGCTTTGCACACTGACTTCGCCGCCGTGCGCTTGGACTATTTGCTGCACTATGGCGAGTCCCAGACCGCTGCCTCCGTCTCGCCGCGCTCTATCGACTTTGTAGAATCGCTCGAACACATGCGGCAGGTGCTCCCGCGCTATGCCGCTGCCCGTGTCTCGCACTTGCACGGCATGCTTGTCCTCGTCGCTTTCGATGGACACTGTCACGCTGCCCGCCGCCGTGTTCTTCAGCGCGTTGTCCAGAAGATTCACCATCGCTTGGCGCAGCTTGCCGCCGTCACCCAGTGCGAATGCAGGATAGCCCGGCGCATCGACGCGCAGGCTCACTCCGTCCGCCGTTCTGCCGCGGTATTCCCAGACGACCTCGTTCACCAGCGCGGACAGGTCGAGCGGCATCAGGCTCGGCAGCTGCTGCCCGCTTTCTAGGCGGGATAGTTCCAGCAAGTCCTCGACGATAGCGTTCATGCGGTCGAGCTCGCGGTTGATGCGCTGCAAGTAGTCTCGCGCGGTGGGCCTGCTTTCCAGTGCGCCGTCTTCCAGAGTTTCCACCATAATCTTGACGGACGCCAGTGGCGAGCGCAGTTCGTGCGATACATTGGTCACGAATTCGCGCAGTGTGTTTTCCACTTGACGGTTGGCGGTCAGGTCGTGCAGCGTCAGCAGGATGCTGTTCGAATCGCCGCCTAGTGGCGTTGCGATGGCGTTCAGGAAGCGGCGATGATGCAGCAGCTCGACTTCCGCCTGACGCAGTTGCCCGCTCGTCAGCGACAGCGTGGCGACTTGCTGTATCTCGTGGTCGCGCAACGCCTCTACCAAGCGCGCACCAACCGCGTCGCGCGCGCTGACGCCAAGCAGCCATTCGGCGGCGCTGTTCATCAGCGTTATTCTGCCGTCCGCCTCTATCACCACCACGCCGTCTTCCATAGTGTTCAGCATCGCCGTCAGCTTGCTGCTCTCCGCCGACATGTCGTTCAGCATGCGCCGTATCGTGTCCGCCATGGCGTTGAACGCGGCGGCGAGTTCCTGCGTCTCGTCCGACGATATTGGCGATACGCGGTGTCCTAAGTCGCCCTGTGCGAACCGAGTCGCGCCATCGGCGACCGCGCGCACGGAGCGCGATGTGCGGCGAAATATGAAATAGCCCGCTCCGACCGACAGCAGCCCAACTAGCACCGCAGCGACCGCGATTCGCGCAACGAGGCGGTTGATGTCGGGCTGCACTTGAGACAACGGCGCGGCAACGCGCACCGCTCCGACGACGCTGTCCGGGACGCCGGCGCCTGCTGTGCCGCCGTCCTGCGCGATTATCGGGACAACGGCGTAGAGCATTGCCTCGGTGGCATTAGGTTTGAGCGGAGTGCCTACACCGATGGCAGCCGTGCCATTTTGCGAGAGCGCCGCCCGAACATCATCGCGTCCAAGCTGCAACGGAAGCTGGAACGGAAGCTGGAACGGCGCCTGCCAACTGTCCGCGACAATCGCGCCGTCCATGCCAATAACAGTAACCCGCGCACCCGCGAGACCGCCAAGATTCGCGGTAAGCGCTTGTAAGTCGGCGGCGTCCTGCGCGTCAATGTACTGTACGCCGGCGCTTTGGTTGCTATTGCCTTGACCGGCATTACCTTGCTCGATTTTATCTTGACCATTCGCGGCAAGCGCAGCGGACGCCCTTTCGCTGACGAGCAGTGCTTGGCGGTGCAGACTGCCTTGCAGGTTGGCGATGTATGTGTCGCGCACGAAGCCGACGAGATACAGGCTGACGATGCCCAGGCTCAGGAATATCAGCGCGGTGTATGCGAGGGCGATGCGCCAGTGGAGCGAGCGGGGCAGCCTTACCATCCCATCTATCCGTCAAAGCGGTATCCGACGCCGCGAATCGTGACGATGCGGACGGGCTTGCCGGGTTCGGGCTCGATCTTCTCGCGCAGCCAGTGGACGTGGACGTCCACCGTGCGGCTGTCGCCGTAGTAGTCGTGCCCCCAGAGGCGTTCGAGGATTTGGTCGCGGGTGAAGGCGCGTGCGCGGTTCTTGGCAAGCAGCGCAAGCAGATCGAACTCGCGAGGCTTGAGTTCCAGCCGCACGCCGCCGCGCCGCACGATATGGCTTGTGCTGTCGATTTCTAAGTCGCCGGTGCGAAGTATATCCACATCTGCGGATTTGCCGTCTGTGGCGGGCGGACGCGTGGAACGACGCAGCATATTGCGAACGCGCGCCATCAGCTCGCGGACGCTGAACGGCTTGGTAACATAGTCGTCCGCGCCGAGCTCCAAGCCTACCACGCGGTCAATCTCTTCGCTGCGCGCGGTGAGCATCAGAATGGGCACTTCGCTCTCGCGGCGCAGGATGCGGCACACTTCGAACCCGTCAAGTTGCGGCAGCATAACATCGAGAATAACGAGGTCAGGGCGAACGGAGCGCGCGGCATTCAGCGCCTGTTCGCCATCAATAGCCGTCTGCACGGAATAGCCCTCGCGCTCTAAATTATACCGAAGCGCCTCAAGCAGATTCTCTTCATCCTCAACGACAAGTACGGTACTCATGTGTGTAAGTATGTCAGCATATCCGCGTAACAGTCAATACGACACGTGCTTAACGGGGTCTTTTGGTTGTCGAGACGATTTCACAATTCCCTAATGTTGTCATTCCGAACGCAGTGAGGAATCTGAAGCATGTCCCTACGAAGGCAGCGATCGTTGCATGCAAACCTGTTTCCGACTTTAGATTTCTCGCTTCGCTCGAAATGACATGAATAGGCGAAAGACCCTAGCGCTAACTATGTCACTTTAAGCGACGCAAGCCGCCGTTCCAATGCCAGTCCCTGCGCTAGCGGCATGTCCGCGCCTTCGAGTATGGCTCGCTTGGCTAGGGACATTGCGGACGGGTCGAGCGCGGCTAGTTCTTGTGCGGCTGCGATTGCCTCTTGCATCAGCGTGTCTGCGGGGACGACGCTGTGCGCCAAGCCGATACGCTGCGCTTCGTCCGCGCCGATGCGCCTGTTGGACAGCACCATTTCCAGCGCCCTGCTCGCGCCCACGACTCGCCGCAAAGTCTGTGTGCCGCCCGCCGCCGGTATCATTCCAAGCGCGACTTCCGGCATGGCGAACTGTGCGTCATCGGCGGCGATGCGAATGTCGCACAGGCAGGCAATCTCCACGCCCGAGCCGATGACATACCCGCGCATCGCCGCGACGAGTGGCTTGCCCAGCGACAGGAACAACCCCCAAATGTCGCGTTCCCAGCGCACTTGCCGCGCGATGACCTGCGACGGCGCAGTGCCGAACTCGGTCAAATCCGCGCCGGCGCAGAACGCGCGCTCACCGGCGCCGCTGATTATCGCGACGCGCACATCCGGGTCGTCGCGCACCGCCTCCAGCGTGATGAACAGCTCGTCGCGCATCTGCACATTGTATGCGTTCATCACGCGCGGCCGGTTCAGCACGATGTCCGCCACCGCGCCGCTCTTGTCGTACAACACCACAGGTTCATTCATAGTCAGTCAGTATTTCAGTCCGTCAGTCTGTCAGTCAGTATATCAGTTGGTCGGTGTTTTGATATTCATGGATCGTCGCTTCCGATATTTGTTAGGACTTGTTGATATAGGCGACCAGGATATAGAGTGTAGAAGACTGACAGGCTGACACACTGTCCGACTTACAGACTTGGAGGCACGACAATGAAAATCGGCTTTATCGGGCTTGGCAATATGGGCGGCGGGATGGCGGCGAATGTGCTGCGCGCCGGATACGACCTGACGGTGCACGACTTGCGCCGTGAATCGGCGACTCCGCTATTGGAGGCTGGCGCGTCTTGGGCGGACACTCCGGCGGAACTGGCGGCATCGTGCGACATCGTTCTGACATCGCTGCCCGGACCGCGCGAAGTTGAGGCTATCGCACTGGGCGAGGGCGGCGTGTTGGAGGGAATGGGCAGCAAGGCAGCGGAAGGTGGCGAGAGCGGCGGCGTGTATGTCGACCTTAGCACAAGCTCGCCCACGCTGATACGCGACATCGCAGCTCAGTTCGCCGAACAAGGTTTGAGCGTGCTGGACGCGCCGGTGAGCGGTGGGCCAGTCGGCGCGCGCACGGGCAGGTTGGCAGTGATGGTCGGCGGAGAACGCGATGTTTACGACCGTGTGAAGCCCGCTTTAGATGCCATCGGCGACAAGGTGAGCTACATTGGACCAGTCGGTTCCGGCAGCATCGCCAAGCTAATGCACAACTGCATTGGCTACGGCTTGCAGACCATCGTCGCCGAGTGCCTGACTCTGGGCGTGAAGACGGGCGTTGATCCGGAGCCGCTGTACCAAGCAATCTCCAACGGCTCGGTCGGACGCGGCAGTTCATTCGCCAATACCTACCCGAACACATTCCTCGCCGGAAACTTCGACCCGCCCAGCTTCGCATTGCGTCTGGCGCACAAAGACGTCAGCCTCGCATTGGAACTAGCGCGCGAATACGGCGTCCCGATGAGCGTAGGCAACATAGCGCACCAAGAGCTGACCGCCGCACTAAACCGAGGCTGGGCAGACAAGGACTCGCGCATAGCCATGACGCTGCAAGAAGAGCGAGCGGGCGACGTGGAAGTGCGTATAGTGAAGCCTGATGCCGACGCGCTGGATGCGTAATGGTAATTTCAGGAGACGATTTCACAAATCCCTAGCGTTGCCATTCCAAGCATTTCTCTATCGTCATTCCCGAAAGCAATGAGGATCCCAAAATCTTCGCCCGCAAACCTGTTTTCGACTTTAGATTTCTCGCTTTGCTCGAAATGACAGGAGCAAGGCAAAATGGCAGAGGAAAGGCGGTATGATAAAAGCAAATCACATTTGTGAAATCGTTTCAACTTTGGCTAATTAGACCGGAAACGAACGCGAAATGAAACGCGGCGAAAATCCTGTGAACCGCAGTAATACCTGATAAAATATGAAATGAGTTTGAAATGACATCAGAAAATATCAGCCGCTACATCATTCCGCAAAGGTGGAGCTACGCCAACTTTTGAGTGGACGCTGAAAAGCACAAGAACGCCCCGCTTGACACGCCGCAAAACCCGCAAGTATCATCCCGCCCATGCCAGACGCAGCGCACGCCACAGATCTCGACATACCCGCGCTTGAAGCTGCCCTCGCTCAGCGCATCATTGGGCATCGTGTTTGCCACTACGACCTGATAGGCTCGACTATGGACGAGGCGCGGCGGCTTGCGGCTGAGGGCGCGGCAGAGGGCACGGTGGCCATTGCCGAGGAACAAACGGCGGGCAGAGGTCGATTCAATCGCGCGTGGGTGTCGCCGCGCAGCGAGAATCTGTCGTTTTCGGTCATACTTACGCCGCCGGCGAGTCAACTGCCCTACATGAACATGGCAGCGACTCTGGCAGTCGCGCACACCGTCGCAGACTGCACGAATTTGCAGCCCACCATCAAGTGGCCCAACGATGTGCGCGTGGGCGGACTGAAGATTTCCGGCATCCTCATCGAGACGGCGATCGAAAGCGCGGACGCCGTATGCGCCATCATCGGCATCGGCGTCAATGTGAACTTCGATCCGTCACGCTACGCCGAAATCGCCGACATATCCACAAGCATCTACCGCGAAACCGGGCAGCGCCGAAATCGCACGCCGGTCTTGCAAACGCTGCTGGAACACTTCGACGACGCATATGCCATCGTGCGCTCCGGCGGCTCGCTGACCGCCGAATGGTCGGCGATGATAGACACGCTCGGGCGCTCCGTAACCCTGCGCTCGCAGAACGACACCATTGAGGGCATAGCAGAGTCTGTTGACAAACAGGGCAACCTGCTGGTGCGCCGCAATGATGGCTCGCTCTATACCGCCACCGCCGGCGAGGTTACATCGCAGACGTGATGGTGGTGGCGCGGATAGGTGGTATGCTAGAAGGGTAGAGAAGGGGACGCGCCCCATGAGTGAGCAATCAAGAATTGCATTGAAACGGCGCGCCCAGAAGGACAGCGATGAAACTCCACATCAAAAACTTCCGCTCCATAAAGCAGTTGGACTTGGAGCTCGCGCCCATCACCGTGCTATATGGACACAACGGCACAGGCAAGTCCAGCGTACTCTACGCTCCGCTGACGCTGAAAAATATCGTGGTTAATCCCGATCAAAACCTTTCAGAGTTCTTCAACTACGGCTTCACCAGCCTAGGAGAGTTTTCGGAGGTTGTGTTTGATCATAACCAGAACAATGAGTTGGAGTTGGGAATATCTCTTGAAACCGCTTCTGTGAACTTGCTAGACCATGAAGGTGCGGACTATGGTGGCTATGATGTTGAGATTGACTATCGCTTCGCTTGTCTCAGTAATTCCATAGGATCATTCAAATTCAAAACGCTGCTGCACGATTGGGATGGTGGTACACGGGTGTCTATTGATTTGATGTGTGTAGCCACACCCCCTGACCAAGAAAGCAACCGCGAACTTATATCAGAAGTTAAATCAGGCAAGACTTTCGTTTGGAATGGTGTAGCCACCAACGAGGTTGCGATAGGTCATGGAGATGTTCCTCATGATGTGGCAGACGGAGCTATGAAGATGCTAAACCTGCCGACAGAAGAGTTGGAACGGGTGGCTTTTGTGCCACTAGGACGGGGATTCTATCAACCTTTGTACTCTTTGCAAAAAGTATCGCCGATGATGGCCACTGAGCAAGAAGTTACCAGCATGCTTGCTAGTGACGAGCATCTCGAATACAAAATCGGTCGATATATGGAACAGATTCTGGATAGAGACTTTCGAGTAAGAAATCGCATAGGCTCTAAGAATTTTTCCCTGAATAGCATAGACAGACGCACTGGCATGGGCGCGTCCCTAGTGAACGAAGGCTTCGGCGTCAATCAACTGGTGTATATGCTGGCAAAGGTGTTGCATCCTGACTCCGGTATCGTGTGCATCGAAGAGCCGGAAATCCACCTTCACCCCACAGCCATTCGCCGATTGGCACGAACACTCGCCGACATAGTTCAAGAAGAACCTACTAAGCACCTGATAATCTCCACTCACAGCGAGCAGTTCATCCTGTCTCTGCTGGCGCTTGTTGCTGAAGATACGTACTCTCCCGACAACCTTGCAATTTATCACGTAACCAAGAAAGGCAAAGAGTCTGAATTCCAACGCCAACAGGTGAATGAAAACGGACAGGTCGAAGGCGGCCTCGCAACTTTCATGGAGGGTGAACTAGAAGATATGAAGGCGTTTCTGGGAGTGTAGAACTTGACGGAATTGCCTTCTAAAATGCTCGTGATAAACGAGTGGCTGTTTCAAGACATCAAAGGCGAGAACGGTCAAACCAAAAGACAGGAAACTGGTATATTCCTTACGCAATTCGCACAAGGGCAGGACAAGTTCGCGGTTCTGACTGGCAATCCCTGGATGCAAAAGGCCTACGAACTGATGACATATAGTGCACCTGATATACGAGAGCTAAGTAAGCTAGTGCGAAGCCTGATCATAAACCCGAGCAAGTGCATGATTCTTCAACCTGAACAGTCTGCGGATGTCGTCCCCCCAAGAGGCAATTACCGCCGCACCCCAAGAGGACATATATCTGATTCAGACATATTACGCTTCAAACGCCGACCTGCTGATTACCACCGACAAAGGCTTGCTTGAAGCCTTCAAATCCCACCAAGATATTGAAGTCGTTCACCGCGACACCTTTCTCGACGACTACCTGAATTCATGAAAACATATCCTTTTCATACCCAAGGACAAGGAGATACACAAACATGCTTGAAAAACTGAGTCTGGACGGCAAGACTGTCGTCATTACGGGCGGCGGCACCGGGTTGGGACGCGAGATGTCCGTCGCCATGGCGAAGGCGGGCGCAGATCTTGTGATTGCCTCTCGACGCATGGGACCAATCGAAGAGACCGCTGATGCCGTGCGCGCGGTCGGCAGACGCGCCATCGCCGTTTCGACCGATGTTACCGACTCGGCGCAGGTCAACGCCTTGTTCGAGCGCGCTATCGACGAGTTCGGCAAGGTGGATGTGCTGTTCAACAACGCGGGCATCGTGCGCGGGCAAGGCTCCATCCCGATCTGGGACATCTCCGACGAGGATTGGCGCATCGGTATAGACACGAACCTGACGGGGGCGTTCTACTGCTCTCGCGCAATTGCCCAGCACATGATCGAGCGCGGCGGCGGCAAAATCGTCAATGTGTCGTCCGGCTTCGGCTTTCGCGGCGGGCGCGACAACTATATGTACACCTGCGGCAAGGGCGGCATCGTGCAGCTCACGCGCACCATCACCACGAGCATGAGCCGATACGGTATCACCTGCACCTGCATCGTGCCGGGCTACATCCCGACCGAGGGCACGGCCGAATCCAATGACACTCTGCCCCGCGGCGGATTCATCCCGATGGGTCGCGTGGGCAGGCCGCACGAGATGGGACCGCTCGCCGTGTATCTGGCGTCGGACGCTTCAGACTACATGAACGGCGAGATGTTCGTCATAGACGGCGGCGGACTAGCAGGCGGCTACGCGCCCACCGGCTACGCGCCGGAAATACCGCTGGAAATTTAGAGTTTTCAGTTTTCAGTTGTTATTTCACAGTTTTCAGTTTTCAGTCATTGACTGACTGGCAAGGGACAATCCTAGAAATTGCACTACTGAAAACTGTTCACTGACTACTGACAACTAAAGGAGAATGACATGCCCATACCTGAAGAATGGAACCTGAGCGGCAAGGCGGCGATTATTACGGCGGACAGGCGCGGTTGGACGCCGTTTCTGGCGGCGGCGCTGGCTGAGGCAGGCGCGGATGTCGCAATCGCGGGCGCGGTGAACTCGGACGCCGCAGAAGCAGCGAGAGCGGTCGAGGCGCAAGGACGCCGCGCACTGCAAATCACGACCGATGTTACGAACGCCGACGATGTGGAAGCGATGACGCAGCGCGTCGTGGACGAATTCGGCAAGGTGGATATTCTGGTGAATAACGCGCGCGCCGAGTTCGGCAAGCCGTTTGAGGATGTGCTCGAAGACGAATGGCAGCGGCTGATGGACTTCAATGTGAAGTCGATGTTCCTGTGCAGCCAAGCGGCGGGCAGGCGGATGCTGGCGCAGGAGAGCGGACACATCGTGAACATCGGCTCCGGACTTGCGTTGCGCGGTCTGTGGAACTCGGTCGCGGCGTGCGCGGCATCGGGCGCGGTGGCGCAGATAACATCATCGTTGGCGCTCGAATGGTCGCGGCGCGGCATCCGCGTCAACGGCATCGGAGCCGGTTGGATTACGCCCGAAGAGCCGACCGAAGAATCGCAGCGCGAACTGCTGGTGCGCTATCTACCTTCGCGCCGCAAGGGGCATCCGACCGACCTGTGCGGCTTGCTCGTCTATCTTGCATCGGACGCCTGCGACTTCGTAACCGGCCAGACCATCTACATAGACGGCGGTGCGTTGGCGCATGCCTAGCGCGGCGGCGTAACTGACACCGATATGCATTACGATGTCCATTATTTGAAGCGTCTATCTTTATTTGCCAACTTCGTCAGATTGCCCACGCATATTATCCCTACATATTGTGTCCCTCCGTCCGACAGGATAGGACAAAGCGATGACATCCCGCCAAGCCGAACAGAACGCCAACATTGCGCTGGGAAGACTGCTCACGCGCATGCTCCCCACCTGCGCGGTGAAGACAGAGAATACCCGCGTTATCGTGGACAACCCCGCACTGCGCCCTGACATCCTCATCACCGGCGCCGACCGCGCGCCCGTGGTCATCGAAGCCGAGTTCATGCCGGCCGCCACTGCCGAGCAAGAGGCGAAGGACAGGCTCGGACTGGAAGTTGTGGACGGACGCCGCCCCATCGAAGCGGCAATCGCATTGCGCTATCCTGATGGGTTTGAGTTCACGGACGACATGAGCGGCGGCTTGGCAGGCGCGCGCTTGGAGTACGCAGTGTTCTACGCGGATGAAACGCGCTTCCCCGAATCCGGCTGGCTTCAGGGAACGCCCGCCGACCTTGCGGACATTGCGCGGCTGGTGTCCGTTCCGCAGTCTGCCGTGGACGCCGCGACGGATGCGCTCCAAAGCGGCATAGACCGCGCCGCCGCAATTCTGAAAGACCTCAACGAGCAGCGCCCGGCGATAACCCAAGCCGTCGCCGCCCTGCTCGGAATGTCCGACGTGCCGCAGACGCACCGCATGGCATGCGCCATCATCGCCAACGCGATGGTGTTTCACGACCGCGTAGCCGACATTCACGGCGACATTAAGCCGCTGCGCCTCGTGTGCAGTAGGGATGTGGCAAATCCGCAGCGCGAAATCATCGCCGAGTGGACGCGCATCCTCGCCATTAACTATTGGCCCATTTTTGCCGTATCAAGAGACATCATCGAGCAGATTCCGACTGCCGAAGCTTCGCGGTTGCTGCGGCTGCTGGAGTACACGGCGGGCGATGTGGCGGCGAGCGGCGCGAATGTGGAACACGACCTGACGGGGCGCATATTCCAGCGTCTCATCGCCGACCGCAAGTATCTCGCTACCTTCTATACCCTGCCCGCATCCGCCGCGCTACTGGCTCGTCTTGCCGTGAGCAAGCTGGAGAGCGTGGACTGGGCGGACGCCGACGCCATCGGCAAGCTGCGCGTGGGCGACTTCGCCTGTGGCACGGGCGCGCTGCTGTCCGCCGTATATGAGCAGATAGCGGCGCGGCATGAGCGCGAGGGCGGCAATCCCGCAGACTTGCATCGGGCGATGATGGAAGATGTGCTGTACGGCTGCGATGTGATGCCCTCCGCGATACACATCACGAGTTCCACGCTGTCGGGCGCGCAGCCCACTGTGGGATACAACGAGTCGCGCTTGTACAACATGCCCTACGGCAGGCAGGCCGACGGCACGGTCGCCATAGGCTCGCTGGAGCTGCTGCAATCGTCCTCCGTGATGACGCTGTTCAACACCAGCGACCCCGCCATGCGAACCGGCAGCGCGGGCGAAGAGACTGCGGCGAGTGTGCTAGTGGATGTTCCCGACGATGGGTTTGACTTGGTGATAATGAATCCGCCGTTCACCAGTAATACCAAGCACTATGACGCTGAAGATGGTGTTCTCAATGCCGCGTTTGCTGCTTTCGACTCTTCAAAAGAAGAGCAAGACGACATGGCGAAACGAATGAGGGAGAAGGCAAAGAATACATCCTACCACGGGCATGCAGGATTGGGTTCAGCGTTTGCCGCGCTTGCCGACCGCAAAGTTAAGCAGGGCGGCGTTGTCGCCTTCGTGCTACCGTTCACTGCGATAAACGGCTCGTCTTGGGCAAAGTTTAGAACAGTCATTGCCACGCGATACACCGATGTAACCATTGTGAGCATAGCCGCGAATGGTAAGGAAATGTCCTTTTCGTCTGATACAGGGATGGCGGAATGTTTGATTATAGGGCGCAAGTTAAGGAATAAAGAAAAGGCTGGTGGTCGCGCAGACTTCGTTTCTCTGCGACGCAGGCCCGCTGGTTTCGTCCACGCATTGGAACTTTCAAAGGACATGTCGGGCAGCGAAGATATTCGTAGAATTGAGGATGGACCTTATGGTGGCAATCCAGTCTATTGCGGTGAGGAACTTGCGGGCGAGATGCTCGTTGCGCCGACTGACAACTATGAGAATGGCTGGGGTGCAGCGCGTTTAGCGGACGCATCAGTAGCACAGACAGCGCAGGCGCTGTCGAATGGCAAGTTGTGGCTGCCTGCCCAACTGACAGCATTGCAATTACCAACTGCTCAATTGAAGGTCATAGGGCGACGTGGGCAAGACCATCAGATGTTCATCAGCACCGCGCACAAGGGACCTTTCACGAAATCATCAGCAAGCCCTACCGCGACTTATCCTGCGCTCTGGAATCACAATGCCAGCAAAGAAAGACGGATAATCTGCGAACCTGATTGGCAGATGCTGGTAAAGATTGGAATGGAAGAGAGGGCCAATGAACTATGGGCAACCGCAAGTAGAGGACACCTTAATGCCGATTTCACATTCGGATCACAGGCACTTGCAATTGCATACACGGAGCGAAAGTCAATAGGCGGAAGGGTATGGCCGAATGTCATATTCGACAATGAACGCTACGACTACACATTCGCCGTATGGGGCAACAGCACACTAGGCTTGCTTTCATACTGGTGGCATGCCAGTCGTCAGCAGTCCAGCAAAGCGGGTATAACAACACGGAAGGCGGAAACCCTCCCCATCCTAGACCTACGCGCCCTCACCGACGCCCAGCACGCCATCGCGCGCGAGATATTCGACGACTTCCGAGAGCGCGACCTGAAGCCGGCGTATCTGGCGGACGCCGACGAGAACAGGGCGCTGCTGGACAGGCGCGTGGTGTGCGATATGCTGGGCTTCGGCGAAGATGTGTACGAGGGCGTTCGGCTGCTTGCGGCGAAGTGGTGCGCGGAGCCGTCGGTGCACGGGGGGAAGGGGCGGCCGCGGGGGACGCGGCTGGTGGTGTGAGAGGGAAGGCTACCGATACACATCACCCCTAGCGCCCGCATGATAGACATGAACAACATTCTCGCCATCTATCACCTCATACAGCAGGCGATAGTCGCCCTGACGCCAGCGATAGTTGCAGTGCCACTTGCCCTTCAGATGGTTGATACGTCCGCCCTGCCTAGGCGATTCCGAGATACGATTACTGATTTCGTCCCAAATTGCCGCCAGTTCGTGATGCCTTATGAGAAACCGTCTTACGCTTCTGTGCAGTTCCACATCGTATCGCCGTCGGCCGGAAACCATCTACCGCGCGCCTCCGGGCATCCGCCGCTTGGACAGGATTTTTTCTATGTCGTCGCCTGCCGCTACGGTCTCCTCCATAGACGCGAACCAGCCGTTCAGCAGCCGTATCGTCTCCAAATCGGTATGCCCACCACTGTGGACAGCATCAACAGTGGCGTTCATCACTGTCGCGGCAAACTCTCTCAGGTCATCTATTTCTAATTGGGATATGACCGCAGTCACTTCATCTGGACTTGGTAGCATCTCAATCTGAACCTTGCGCTCGTCGCTCGCGGTTTCGACGGCTTGTATGTCGGTAGCCATACGGTTCCTCGCTTATGCTGGGATTGCGGAATCGCCAATGCTATCTGTGTAGTGATGATACATGTGCCGCGATGGACATGCAACCAGAGCAACTGAGACTTGACTGAACGAGCAGATGCACCGCAATCTTCAAGCAAGCCACAGCCGAACAGACGATACGCGAGATGAAGCACACGGACATCAGGCAGTTGAAGAGCGTCTGCGCGAACAGGCTACGATGAGCTTGCTGCAGACGCGCCCATCCTATATTCCCCGTTCGCTGTGGTCCTGCGGCAAATGGCGATGTTTGTCCCCCGAGATTGCCATTTGCCGCTTTCGCTTGCCTCTTGTATAGTGCTCTTGTTATACAATTGCTAAACAGCATCATAAATTGTTGTTCATTATTTGGCACAAAGAACAGAGGGCAGGTGAGATTATGCCTCAAGAGATTAATTTGCAGATGGTTACGCGGGACGATGTGGTGCGCATTCGGCGCTGGCTGCAGGACGAAGAGGTGTCGGAATCGTGGTTCGGGCGCTATGCGTATGGCGATCCGGCGCACTTGGGCTACCATCCCGAGGAGATGGACGATGTGGACGAGGAGGAGTGGGTGCATGTCTTCGACAATCCGGAGCATCGGATCCTGTCGATTTACAGCCCGGCAGCCGGGCATATCGGCGAGATTCACCTCGCTATCGAAGAGTCGCTCGGAGATGGGCAGCTATCGATTCTCATCGGGCGCAAGGATTTGTGGCATCATGGCTATGGGTCGGCGGCGGCGCGGCGCGCGCTGGAAACGGCGTTCGACGAATACGGGCTTTACCGCGTCTGGGTCGATATTCCGGAGTACAACACTGCCGCGCGGAGCATGTTCGCGCATTTGGGCTTCCAGCACGAGGGCACGCTGCGCAAGAGCCGCCCGCACGAAGGCGCGCGCTTCGACTCGGTGGTGATGGGCTTGCTGGCGAACGAGTATGTGCCGCTGGACGGCGCGTCGGTCCAAGCGATCCCGCGCGTGTAGCGTGTAGGACGACGCAGGAAGGGCACACAGGTGAGGCGAGAGTGCTGTACGATGCGCAGGCAGGCAATCTGACGCTGATAGCAAGCGGCGATACGATGATAACCCGCAGGATGTCCGTCTTCCGCGAGGATGGCTTCGCGCGTCTGCGGAAGCTGTTCCAAGACGCGGATGTGGGGTTCACAAACCTAGAAATGCTGATGCACGAGTACGAGCATTCGCCGGGCATGGCGGGCGGCACTTACACTGCGTCCGACCCGAAGAACCTGCGCGAGCTGGAGTGGATGGGCGTCAACCTGGTGTCGTGCGCGAACAACCATAGCTACGACTACGGCGAAGGCGGCGTGCTGACGAATCTGGCGCATCTGCGCGAGTCCGACCTCGTGCACGCCGGCACCGGACGCAACCTGAGCGAGGCGCGCGCGCCGGCATATCTGGACACGGCGAACGGCAGGGTCGCGCTTATATCGGCGTCGTCCACATTCGCGGAGGCGGGTCGCGCGCTGAACCAGCGGCCGGACATCAACGGGCGGCCGGGCTTGAACCCGCTACGATTCAGCACGACGCACATCGTTGACCGGCCTGCGTTCGATGCGCTGCGTCGCGTCAACGCGGAGCTGGGCTTGGAGGCACAGCGTAATGCGCTCCGCAACTTCCGCCATCCGGGAGCAATACCGGAAGACACGGACAGTCGCATGGTGTTCTTGGACAATGTGTTCGCGCTGGGCGAGGAGTTCAAGGTCAACACGCAGCTCAACCGCAGCGACCTGAACGACAACCTGAAGTGGGTGCGGGACGCGCGCCGCATGGCAGACTGGGTGATGGTGTCTGTGCACTGCCACGAGAGCGGCGACCACAGCGATGAGCCACCGCAGTTTTTGGTGGACTTCGCGCACGCGTGCATCGACGAAGGCGCGGATGTGTTCGTGGGGCACGGGCCGCATACTACGCGCGGCATCGAGATATACAAAGACCGCCCGATAATGTACAGCCTGGGCAACTTCATCTTCCAGAACGACACGGTGAAGTGGCAGCCGTCGTACAATTACGAGAGCGTGAAGCTGGACGCGGACGCGACGCCGGCGGACTTTTACGACGCGCGCAGCGACCACGACAAGCGGGGCTTTCCGGCGGACGCGCTGTATTGGGAGAGCGTGGTGGCGCGCTGCGAATTCAAGCGCGAGTCGCTGCACAGCCTGACGCTGCTCCCTATAGACCTGGGACACGGCAGAAAGCGCTCGCAGCGCGGCAGACCGCTGCTGGCGTCGTCCGGGGTCAGCCGTCGCGCGCTAGAGCGCCTAAAGCGCCTGTCCAAGCCGCTCGGCACCGACATCCGCATAGAGCGCGGCGTAGGGAAGGTGCGCCTATGACCAAGACGATGTGATCGTCTTTGAATTGAGGCAAAATGCATGCTGGCATTTTTGGATGAAAGCGGAATACCGCATCCTAACGACGAAACTAGCAGACCTGTCATAGTGAGTATCTGCATAAATGAGGAAGATGTGCGTGGAGAGTCGGCGCATCTATATTCTCTGAAACGCCGACTTGGAACTCCCGACGCGGAACTTAAAGGGAGTAAATACATAACTCCGAGGGTGTTCAGAAACAGACCCAACGAATGGGAATTGGCAGAGTCTTTCTTTGACCTGTGTCGCTCGTTGCCCTTTACCTTGTTTGCGGTTGTTATGGAGCATCCGGAGCAATTACCATATGGTCGTGAGGCAGAAAACTACTTGCCTAACGAATACAGATACCTGCTTCAACGCATAAATCAACTTGCCGAAGAAAAGAACAGAGTGGCAACAGTTCTGTTCGATGGTGAGGGACCTACTCTATACGGTGGCTTGCTCCCAAAGAAGTTCGACTCTTTTCTTTATCGTTCCGCAGAAGGGCAATCGTTCACATCAATATGTGATTCCCCGTATTTCGTAGATTCTGGCTTGACGCAAGGCATACAGATAGCGGACATGACGGCGTATGTGTGTCGTGTTTATCAAGAGAACAGCCTTTATGAGGGAATACCGCAAGCGGATGGCTACCTGTCCGCCATCAACAGATACTACAATGTAGTCAGGGCAAAAACGATCGACTTTACGACGCCGGAGGGTTATCCGCGTCCCGGCATCTACTTCATGCCTGAGAGCGACCATTATAAAAGCAGCGAGTAACGATGCGGTGAATATCAGTCAAAAAATAATGCCAGCAGTCATCTATAACCACTGGCATTAATAGGGAATCACCCATGACGCCCGCCGGGAATCACTTATGAATCCACTCCCAGATTATCATACGGAAACACCGGACGCAACTTAGGAGAGCAACCTTGACCCTCTACCTAACCGAAAGCGAAATCAACCAAATCCTGACGATGGAACTTGCCCTTGAAACCGTCGAGCAAGCCTTCAGCCTGCTATCCGATGGCGGCGCAACTAATGGCGCGCGTTCGCGCATTCGGCTGCCGGCGGGCGGGCTGTTCAACTTCATGTGCGCGGCGGCTCCCGGCGCGGGCGTGATGGGGCTTAAAGCGTATGGCGTAGTCCCCGGCAACCCCGTCAAGTTCTATGTGCAGCTGTTCAGCACCGACACGGGCGAACTTCTGGCGCTGATGGAAGCGGGCGATCTGGGGCAGGTGCGTACCGGAGCGGCGAGCGGCGTTGCGACGAAGTACATGGCGCGCGAGGACGCGGCGAGCGTGGGCGTCATCGGCTCCGGGTATCAGGCGCGCACGCAGCTCGAAGCGGTGTGCAAGGTGCGCCCCATCACGAGCGCGCGCGTGTTCAGCCGCAACCCTGAGCGCAGAGAGAGGTTCGCCACAAGGATGGGCGAGCGGCTGAACATAGACATAACCGCCGTAGATAGCGGCGAGGAGTGCGTGGCGGACGCGGATGTGGTCATCACGATGACGAGCGCGAATCGTCCCGTGCTCAACGGCGAGTGGCTCAAGCCGGGTACGCACATCAACGCGGCAGGCGCGAACCACTGGATGCGGCGCGAACTCGACGGCAATGCGGTGCGCCGATCGGATGTGATCGTAACAGACGACATAGAGCAGGCAAAGATGGAGTGCGGCGACCTGATTTACCCTGCCGAACTCGGTTCGATTCGCTGGGAGCAGGTGCGCAGCCTAGCCGATGTGGTCGGCGGCGCGGCGTCCGGGCGCAAGACAGACGACGACATAACGCTGTTCGAGTCGCAGGGGCTTGCGGTGCAGGACATTACCACGGGGATACGCGTATATCAGATGGCGTTAGAGCGCGGCATAGGCGCGGCGATGCCGTGATAGCGTTCCATTCAGGTGGTTTGATAAAAAACCCGTTCGTCCTTCGACACGCTCAGGACGAACGGGTTCTGTTATTTCGACCATCCGAATGGAAGCGCTATCATCTTACTCCTTCCTATTGACCGCCGAGAGGACCATAAATCGTACTCTTGGCGTACTTTTGGCATCGGCGGGAACTCCCAGGGTGTGTTGACATTTGTGTCATTCCCGTGAAAACGGGAATCCAGAATCTCAAAATCCAGCTTTTGTCTCATTAACGGCTGCTTGCAGACACTGGATTCCTGCGAAAGCAGGAATGACGGAATGTAATGGTGAAATGGCAACAGAACCTAGTTACGGTGTACATTCTTCGCCATCACTTTATCATCAGAGTCCCTGCTATCTCGCTATCACACCTTCTGGGGCGGTTACGGCAAGGGTGGCGGGAATAATGCGGGGGACTAAGCGGGAGATTACACGAATGACGCTCGCCGCCGCTTGACATAGGGATGAGTTAGGCGCACACTTTCACACGCGAATCAGCCGCTGACTGACGCGCTTTGACATATAATTAATCCCAAAGATGGCCGAAAGACGGCATGAACACAGGAGGAAACGACAATGGCGCTGACACCTGCCATTTTGGAAATGGGAATGGGCATAGACTTGCACGGGCGGAACTACACGGAAGCCGCCAAGCGCGCGACTTGGAACGCCGTGCACCAGAGCAGCCTGATGTTTCTCGGCTTGCTCGGACCTGACACATCCAAAGAGATGATTGTGGAAGTAACGATTGCTATCCCAAATCCGGACGCTGTTGACCACGACGAAGTGCTGAGCGTGCTGCCCCACGGCAAAGGCGTGCTCAATGTGGTGCAGGGCGGCCTGGAAATCGAGCCTAGGGAAGGCTCGGGCGATTTCACCGTAATGGCGAACGCTGCCGTCGTCGTAAAGGTTGATGTCGAATGATTGCCGCAATTGAGCTTGCCAATAGAAGGGAACGCCAGCACATTGCCTAAGGACGACTTCAAGTTCAAGCACAGCCTGCGTGTGCGCTGGGGAGAGTGCGACGCGCAGCGGATTGTGTTTAATGCGCAGTATGTGAACTACATAGAAGTCGCGCAGGCGGAGTACTTTCGCAATATCGGCATTGCGCATTACAGCGACGAGGTGCGCGCACGGTTCGACCTTGCCACTGTCAAGGCTACTTTGGAGTTTCTGGCACCCGTGCGCATCGACGATATGCTTGATGTGTACACGCGCGTCTCACGCATCGGCAACAGTAGCATTACATTCATTACCGAGATGTACATTCACGGCAAAAATGCGCCGTGCAACCGCGCCGAGGGGATTTACGCCAACTTTGACGCTGCTACGGGCGTGCCGCGGCGTGTGCCGGACGATATACGCGAGGCGGTGCGGCGATTTGAGGGCTGGGAGTATTAAGCCCCCGCTGACCCATCCTAATCTTCCCCAAGAACCTTCCGGTTGTCACCCTGAACGAAGTGAAGGGTCTAAAATCGCTGTGTGGAAACAAGCCTGTCCATAGTCAACGCGTTTAGATTTTTCGCTTCGCTCGAAATGACATGAATAATCGAAAGACCCTTCCCCCAAAGGAGGGAAGGGATATATTGCAAATGAGCGCGAGAATTATGCGGGTGCGATTTTGACGATGACGCGCTGCTCGTCGGGGTTGCGGAGCGGGTATTCGTCCACGCCGAGGTATTTCTTGGCGAGCGCGTCGATGTGCGCGTCTGCGCCGTCGTGCGTGAACTCCACGACGCGACCGCGAATCGTAACCTGCTCGTAGGGATTATCCGCATCGGTAACGGCGATGGCGACTCGCGGATCGCGCCGCAGGTTCTCGGTCTTGACGCGCCCTTCGGCGGTGTTGAATATGACATGCTCGCCGTCGGTGTCTATCCACACGACGGTAGCTTGCGGCGAGCCATCGGGCATCACGGTGGCGATGGTGGCAATGTTCTTGCCCTCGCTAAGCATCTTAATGGCGTCCGCGCTTAGTTTGCTCATATTTGTGCCTCCTAGTTGAGTTTTGCGCTGTTCGCTACGGCTTTGCTCACGCGTGCCTGTTACGGCAATTCGCCGCGCATACGGCGCAATTCGGCTTCGAGTTCAGCCATTCGCGCTTCCGTTTTCGCTCAATAGCACTGATTCTAGCACAGGGTGCCGCGGGTTAGAGGCATTGATTTAGAGGCATTGATTTAGAGTGAAACGATTTTCCCCGTCCTGCCTTTGGCCCCATTCTAACCTTCCCTCTAAGGGAAGGTGCTATATGACTAGCATTGACAAGAGTCTTGTCAATGCTAGGTTAGAGATATTCACTAGCCATTGGGCGATGAAAACTGGTAACTTTGATGGTGAGATGACTATCGTGTCGCGCACATATTTGCGGGTTGGCGTTGGCGGCGCATTGATTGCGCTGGTGATGATTTGCGGCTTGGCGCTGGGCGGCGTGCGAGCGATTGCCATTGCACAGCAGGCGCCGGTTACCATTGAGGGGCAGGTGGTGAACGCTTCGCCGGGCGCGGACAGCGCCGTTGGGCTGGCGGTTGTGCTGCACATGCAGGGCGCTGATTCGTATGACAACATGACGACCATCACCGACGGCGACGGCAACTTCGCGTTTGAGGGCATCCTGTACGACCCGGAGCTCGCCTATGGCGTGTCGGTGCGGTATCAGGACGCGCTGTATGGCACAGAAATCGGCATCGCGGACGGCGCGACGACCGAGGTTGTCATTGAAGTATATGACGCCATCTACGAGCAGGATGTTATTCGCGTGGGCTCGGCATCACTGCTTTTTGCGGACGCGGATCGCGTTACTCAGACCGTATCGGCGCTGGAAATCGTGAAGGTCGTCAACGATTCGGACTTCACATTCGTGCCGGGCAGCGAGGGACCGATGAGCCTGCTGCGTTTCGGGCTGCCGCCGGGCGCGGAAGGCTTGCAAGTCGATACGCGGCTGCTCGGCGCGGATGTCGTGCAAGTCGATAGGGGCTTCGCTGTCATCGGCAGCGTGCCGCCAGGCGAGCACGACATAATGTTCACCTACGCCTTCCCCTACGACGGCGACCGGACGACAATCGAGAAGTCGTTCCCGTTCGGAGCGGACAACCTGCGCGTGCTTTCGCCGGACGAAGTGCTGACGCTGGGCAGCGTGGACTTAGGCGCGCCGGAGTCTATCAGCATCGGCGAGCGCCCGTATCAGCTCATCGAGACGGCAGATATCGAGCGGGGCAGGCGCGTCGAGATGCAGCTGACGGGACTGCCTCGCGCATCGCTCGCCGACCGTGCGCAGGCCATCGTCGCCAACGCGCGCTACGAATACGCCGCGCCTGCGCTGCTCGTGGTGTTCCTGACGGCGCTGATTCCGTTCGCCGTACTGCGGCACAGAGCTAAAAAGGCTGCGGCAGAGCATATTACTGACGATGCAGTGGACGGCTCCGTGTAGAGGCGCGTATAGTTCAGGCTACGCCAAATCACATCTATGCTAATCCTAACCTTCCCGGAGACGATTTCACAAATACAATTCATTCGTGTCATTTCGAGCGAAGCGAGAAATCTAAAGTCGGAAACAGGTTTGCATGCGACGATTTCAGATTCCTCACTGTGTTCGGAATGACAACGGTAGGGATTTGTGAAATCGTCTCTAACTTCCCCATAGAGGGTTGACAGGAATGGATAAACGCGGCGGTTCAGGGCTGGGATGATGGCTGCGCGAAAATTACGGCAGCGGCTTGATAAGATATTCGCAGACTTCGCGCCATTCGCGCCGGATGCCGTGTCTGTCGTGAAATGTGCCGCCGATTTGGAACTCGCCGATGCCGGTGTCCGCGTAGCCCAGCCGATCGTACAGCGCACGGGCGCGCGGGTTGTCGATGCCGACCGCCAAGCCTATTTGCGTGAAATCGCGCGACACGGCGATACGCTCCGCCTCTGCCAATATCCGCGTGCCGATGCCATACGAGCGCAGGTGCGGCATAACGAATAAGTCTTCCACATGGGCCACATGGGCGCAGTCGGATATGCGGTCGGCGACATAGGCGTCCGTTGTGCCTGTCCAGCACACCATCGTGTGCCCGATGGGTATGCCGTCAAGCCATGCAATCAGGTATGTCAGGCAGCCGTCCCGCTGCTGCGCAAAGCGGTCATCGTGCCGCCCCGCCAGCCTGTCCACATCGAGATGCGCGTCTAGCAGTGGTATTTCGGACTTCGATAGTGGGCGTATTGTGGGCGCTGGTTGATATGGCATAGTAGAGTGCTTTACATGGATATGCAGGATGGACAGGATGGGAGCAATGTTGATGCTACTTTATCAGCCGGCGGCGCATTTGGCGGGAGGCTATCCACAGGGCTAATAGCAGGAATGCTACCATTTCCGCCACCGACACGAACATCCATGGCGTTATGTCCCCGGAGAATAGGCCTCGCACCAGCGCCGCGGCAGCCGTGAGCGGCAATGCCCATGCCGCGTTTTGCACCACTTCCGGCAGCCTGTCGAGTGGGAAGAATACGCCGCTCACCCAGAACATCGGCAGTATGAACAGCGTCAAGAAGTTGTTGATGCTGCCTATCGTGCTTGCTGTCGCCGTCATAATCATGGAAATTGCGGCGAATGTCATGCCTATCAGGTACGCCGCCGGCAACGCCAATATCGCCCACGGCGATTCCACCAGACCAAACAGCAATGCCACGAACATCACCGCGATGGCGGAAATCAGCGCGCGAGACGCGCCCCACATCACCTCGCCCATCACGATGTCGCTTGGACCGAGCGGTGTGAACAAGATGGATTCGTAGAGATTGTGTGTCTCCATGCGCATGTACGCGCCGTATGATGCATCAAATGTCGCGTGGAACATGGCGTAGGACGCGATGACGCCCGGCGCGAGGAAGTGCGGATAGCTGACGCCCTCGCCAATGTTGGATATGTATGTGCCAAGCCCGAAGCCCACGCCCACGAGCAGCACGAACGGCTCGACGAAAAGCCCGCCTATCTCGAAACGCCACGCGCGGCGAAACGCCTCTAAATTGCGCTGCCACACGCGGAATCCGCCCCAGATGGGGGTTCTGTGAATGCGCTGAATGGTGAGTTGGTTCATCAGTGGGTCGGTCAGTCAGTCGGTCGGTTGGGTAATCAGTCAGTTGGGCAGTCGGGAAGAAGTTCCTTTTGTCTAGCCCTCGCGCAATCCACGTCCGGTTAGTCGCAGGAATAGGTCTTCCAAGTTGCCGGGGCGCTGGAACATTTCGTAGCCGTTCAGGCTGGTGTTTTCGCTTAATCCCGCGCCGTTGTCGCCGTAGAAGTAGAGCGAATCGCCGCCGTACTCGAACTTCACGCCTTCGTCCGTCAGCTGCTGCACGATGCCTGTCATGTGTACCGGATTGACACGCAGCTCGACGACCTGATCGCCGACATGCTCGCGGATGAGCTGTCGCGGCGTGCCTTCCACCAGGATGTTGCCAAGGTCGATGACGACGAGACGGTCGCACAGGTGCGCCGCTTCGTCCATGTAGTGCGTGGTCAGCAGGATGGTGATGCCCTGCGATTTGAGCGTGGCGAGCTTTTCCCACACCAGCATTCGCGCCTGCGGGTCTAGCCCGGTCGTCGGCTCGTCGAGCACCATTATGCGCGGATTGTGCAGCATCGCGCGCGCGATGAGCAGCCTGCGCCGCATGCCGCCGGAGAGCTGGTCTATCGTCTGGCGCGCCTTTTCTTCGAGTTGGAAGAACTCCAGCGATTCCCAAGCGCGTTCCGATGCGAGCGCGCGGGGCATGTTGAAGTATCGAGCGTAGGTGAGCAGGTTTTGCAGCACTGTCAGGTCCGGGTCGAGGCTGTCCGCCTGCGACACGACACCGAGCGTGTACTTGATACTGCGCTGGTCGCCGCGCACATCCTTGCCGTCAACGAGCAGCTCGCCTTCGCTGACCGGCGAGATGCACGAGAGCATCTTCATGGTCGATGTCTTGCCTGCGCCGTTGGGACCTAGAAGGGCGAAGCACTCGCCTTCGTATATGTCGAAGTCGATGCCGTTGACCGCCGTGAGTTCGCCGTACCGCTTGGTGAGATTGCGCGCCTGAACCGCGATATGGGTATGGGTGTCGCGCAGCGTAGAGTTGCCCTGCAAAGTGAAATTCTAACCGTCCTGAAATTTGCGCTCCGAGGAAGAACGCGCACTTGTCCATTGTATCAATTATCAGTACCTGCATGTCAGTGATAATTTACATGGATATGAGACGCTTTCACAAATAAGCTACAAGCGTTAATCAGGCCGTTTTCATCCTATCGGTTGAAGTGGCGAGGATTGCGCTTGGCAGTCTCCCATTTATGACATATTCAAACATAATTCCTGTGGCCATTTGCTACACCATTAACGAAATTCGTCTCATCATCTCTACGGCTCTTACTTAGGCCTAACACTCCCAAACCCAAGAGCCTGTAATTCGACTGAAGCTCGCCCGTGGAACACCCTTGAATACTTGGCCGTCCAATGGGAACTTCGCGGATGGATTGTGGTACACCCGAATACTATGACTCGGAACATAGTGACGCATCACGTCAATTTTGTATATGAAGTCTAGGGGTGGGCAAAATTAGGGTTCCCGTCCAATTCCAGGACTAGCCCTTATTGAAAATTAGTGCGCCTCGATGCTCTTGTTGAGACTATGCGATAAGGGGAGCCGCTTTGTAATTCAGTGACTGGCCTCATGCCTTTGGCAGAAAACTGGCTTCCGCCGCTGCCTTACATTTTCTGTTGCTCTCTGGATAGTCGCGCAAAGCTCAGAGTAGGAATCATATTCCGATCAAGGTTGCACCCGTTACATAGTGTCGCTGTGAGAGCAACTGTGCACTCTCTTCACTAGCGGTCAAAAGTGGATTCGACGCTATCTGCTCCATAAGCTCCAAGCAGTTTCGCCTTGTCTATTAAGTCTAGGCATCTTGATTTCACTTCATCATTCGTCGCCTTGCTGTACACGCGAATGATAAGGCTCATCACGGTGCTTGAATCCGCTGCCACTCGGGTGCTCACATCACCCGCGCGCTCCCCGGCCAATTGAAAGTATCGCTCGCACGCCATTAGGGTTTCATTGGGCATATCCGCCGTTGTATCGCGCAAAGCGTTGATGAGAGGATTAAACCCAGGGTCAAAGGCTGGACTCCCTATGTACGCTTTGACTAGGTCGGAGTAATCTCGCAGGTCGTTGCCCTCAAACCCTATGAAACATCGTGAAGCCCTGTCGCGCACATCCCCGTCGTCGTCCGAAAACAGACCGACAAGAATCTCCTCACATTCTGCTCTGAGCGCGCCGTTTCTGAGATTGGCGGCATAGATTTCAGCCGCTCCTACCCGCATCGGCGCAGACCCGGATACACACCGCCGCGCAAGCGGAATCGCCTCTTCCGTCGAAAGTGAAGCAACGCATATCTGCCGCGCGCCAGCGATCGAAACCTCTTCATAGTTGGAATCTATCATTCGCTTAAAAATTGGTTCCAGTTCTGTGAAGTGCGTTTGCTTTGCATAGCTTAAGAATCGTTCAAAGTAAGGAGTTCCCAGTAAACGCTCATCCGCTTTAGAAAGTTCTAGAAACAATTCTACTGCAAGGCTTCGGTCATACCTCAATGTGCCCGATAAGGCCTCCGCTGCACACGCTCTTACGGCATCTGACGAATCGTTCACTATAGTTCGTAGATAAGGCTTGAAGAACGACAGATAGTGTTCATCTTGGAATATCAGCTTCGCCACAGTGCCGGCAGCGGTGCCTCTTACCGAGTTGATTCCTACGTTAATTGGGTCATAGTGAAGTTGCTGTTGGCCACCAACGGTATAGGTTCTGGTCGAAGAAACACGGGTAGGGTCTGGGTCCGTATCTTCCGTCGCATACCACGCAATCAACTCCAGCGCTTCTTGGGGCAAGATAGAATCAGAATAACGAGTTAGTGGTTGGGTTATCCAGCGTCCCAACGGACGGCCCGGAATCTTGTCGCATCGCAAGCACGTTGACACTGCTAATTCCACACTTAAGCCAATGTCTGATTCTGCAATTCCTTGCAAAATTGCATAGAAGTAATTGTCATTGGCATCGTCGGGCATCCTATGGATGAGGTGAGCAAACCTAGCGGGTGCTTCCTTCACCTGCGTTTCGAGTTCCCTGGATAGCTCCACCGCGCCGCCTTTCAGCCAATCTCCATCAGTACCGGACCTTCTGTCCGAAGAGTAGCAATGCATCGCGCCCAGCCAGTTATCGTCGCTCATTTTTTGAGCGGCTTCATGTGAGATTGGCGACCGAACTTCTCCTCCTTCAATATCTATGTACTGAGAGGCCTTCAAATACTCTGCGAACTTCCTATGAAGTTCCTGCAACCTACGCCGCGCCGTATCAGAGACACGAGATGAATCTACACATACTAGCAATCGCATTTGGCTTGCGCCCCAGACTCTGCGATCAAAAGACTTTCGCTCATATTGAGGGTAGTATTCAAGTATGGCTTGCTCCAGTTCGGTCAAATTCTTAGACGAACAATGAGGTGTCACAGACTCAATGAGCGACTCAATCCCATTGTCCGAAGTCGAAGACAATTGGGATGCTTTGATCCTGGCGTGCAAGTCTTCTAGTAGATACTGAACTGACTCATCGGCGTAGAGTCTGCCGTCCGCTTCGTATGCGCGCATCAGAAGGTTGTGAACTGCCGCATATTCTGAGCCATGCAACGCTTGAGCGCGCATGCGGAACTCATCCGGTTCGTTCTTGGCAAGCCAGCGCAAAGACGACTCCATCGCCAATATAAAGCCGCTGTCCAACCCTTTCATCATCCCGTTAGTCCTTATACCGGATGCCCAAACTGGATCACGCCATGGCGGGGTTACGTTCTTGTCGGCACTGATGTCAAGGACTCCGTTCAGGAAAGGAAGAAGAGATTCGACGAACATCTTTGGAACGGAGACTGCCAACTCCTCCATAACTTCACCACTTGTCCCTTGCCCGGCATGTAGAAAAGTCCAAGTGTCTGCTGTGGTTTCCAAGAGTTTCACTAGCCTTCGGCAAAAGGCGGCGGCTAGCTCACAGGCCATCTTCGGCTCGTTTTTCGCCAGTTGTTTTGCTCGATACCAAGTACCGAAACTGTCGCCATTGGGGCCGAGTAAGTCGTCGAAAATGCCTGCTTCTATTGTATCGAGCGCGAATTCGAAGAAGGCCCTACTTGCGCCAACCTCGGAATATACAATCAGTGTTTTCAGCCTTTGATTCCAGGACTCTGAGGCACCGAGGAATGGCGAAAGCAGTTTCGCAACCCTGTCTGCGCGCTTCTCTTGAACCGACTGGAGAAGCCATATCGTCCGATTGACCAAGTGCTCATCGTCGCTTGTCAGCCACAGCCGTAAAGTTCCTATTGAGTCCAGAACATCAAACCATACAGCAGACCCATTTACTGCTCTCCAAACACGCTCGGACAACTCAGTGTCAAGCAATTGTTCAACCATATACCAATCGTCTGCAGTAGGGTCGCTTAGCGAACCGAGCAGCGCCAGCACGATGTCCTTCAAATGCACACGTATGTCGGTATGGTTCAGGATCGCCTCTGCATTATTCAGCGCATCTTCTGGATAGACATCGCGTTGATGCAGCAGAACCTGCCTTATTTGCGAGCGCACAAATAAGCTTTGTCCCTGCTCAATGATGAATTGCACCGCATCAAAGTTGTTATGAACCATTCTACGGGCGAATATGTAGTCAAAAAAGCTTTCGTGGAAGAACGAAACCCGAGCGCCATCTTTCACGAGTATGTTTTCGGAAGCCATAAAGTCCACGACTTCGTGATGTTCGTCCAGTATTGAAACCGGAACTGAAAGCGCTTGCCGCTCGGACATGCTTTCAGCCATCAATTCAGCTACTTTTTGAACTGCCGTAGTATCCATACGCCCTCGCAGTACGCGCTTCTTCTCATCCCAGAACCTGTCGTAGAGTTCTTTCGCAGTTTGGAATCCGAGGGGCGTGCTGCTTTCTCCGGACGACACTTCTGCCAATAACCTGAGATGAACAGGCAATGATAGTAGTTCAATTTGCTTGGAGCTTAGTCTGCCGGGTTCGATGCCTAGTTTCGCAACGACTTCTCTGACGGTCAACTCGTCGAATTCAGCCAGTGGTGCTTCTTGTGCTATGCCGCCTGCGGTTATGAGATCCCGAATTCTGGGGTCGTTGTCTACATCGAATTTGCGGCAGGCTACAAGAACCCATACATTCGGATGACGCTTCGCCTCACGAAGCATCGCGTTGATGCAATCGAAGAAGTCAGAGTTGCGTCCGGACGCCAAACTGACGGCATCAAGCTGGTCGACTATAAGCAGACAATTGTGTCCTGCTGCGACATTCGCAAGGACACTTACAGGCGACTCTGGCAATCCAAGCGCCTGCCCCAACTCGCGTGGCGTTGCAGACGCCTCTAGGCGGTCAAGTCGGATAGATAAAACGGATTCGCCTCTGTTGTTCATTTTATCAAGGACTTGAGCGATGACCGAACTCTTTCCGACTCCCGCTCTCCCTGTGAGCAGTACGATGTTGTTCGATTCTTCACTACCGAACATAGTGAGTATCTGAGGAACTTCGGAACGCTGTACCGTCTGGCCACCAATACTTACCGGCTGTATTCCTGCCAAATAAGTTTCATTCAACTCTTTCATCACGTCCGCAACATCTTGACCTAGAACGCGTCTGCCGAAGTCGCGTGAATGCAAGTGCGTCCAAATTGCATCAGGAGTAAGGTTCTGGTGAGTTTGCGTAAGGGCGAATTGGGATAGGACATCCAACACATTGTCAGAATTTCCGCTTACATGAGCTTCGATCTTGCTCTTAGCTAATTCGCGCAGGTCATACTCGTCAATTGTATGGACAAAGACACGCTTTAGGCGCTGATAAGTGTCTTCCTTGCCCGACGCTCCCCATCGACTGTGCAAAGTGTCGAATTGGTTGGCCCACTGATCGGAGGCCAAGAAGTGGATTCTGAAACTTGCATAATTCACGGATTGTCTCGCCCTATCCGCAAGTTCATCTAGTGGATGAGCCGTATGCGTGGATATAAATCGGCAAGTTGCAGACGGATCGTCCAGTTTTTGGTAGAACTGTTGCAACACTCCTTCGTTTGTCAGAGAAGCGAGCGACCAATGACCAACTCCCCCTAATTGGCGCTTGACTTGGTGATAATCAACGCCATAGTTCGTCTCAATTGCGAATTCGACACCCTGGCCCTCTTCGCCAGGCGGCTCCAATCGGATGGACAAAGCGTCATCCTGCATGACACGTAGCATGCAGTTTACTGTCCACACGAGTTCGTATTCCAAACCAAACTTGGAACTGGCTCCACCTGGTAAGGGCATTACTTCATTCCTTTGAATTCGCACTCGATAAAGGCATTAAGGGACAGATTCCTCAACCGAGTAACGTTCTCGGCAACTAAGCTGTTAGACCGGTATTGCCGGTCCTATTGCGACGTCTCTACCACGCCCCAAAAAGAAGTCGTACAACTGAATTTCTAGTCGGATGGCGAAATGTAAGAGGTCCAGCTTACTCGTCAGCCGACCACACCAATTGATTCTAACTGGTTCAGGAACTCTATCAAGGCGCTGAAGGATGTCATTTCGTGCCTTGACAACTTCAGGGTTGCAACCTGACAACCTTTCCCAACCGTGCGGATTCCATTGTTTCATATAGGCCTCTGCGTATTCGCATCAGTTTCATGATGCGTTGGGCTGCGAAGTACCGTTCGGGTGACGACACACATATTGTAGCGCAGACACTCGGCACCAAAGCTCTAGGGTAGGCGTGATGATATAATCAGCGCGTAAGTGTCGTCCCACCTATAACCCGAACGAGTGAGAAGGAAATGCCCGATATTTTCGATAATCTAACGCCCGATTCCCGGCTGCTGAAGGCTATTCAGACGACGTTGGACGTATCCAGTAGCGCGGACTTTTGCGTGGGATACTTCAATCTACGAGGCTGGAAACATATCGAATCTCAGATCGACGAATGGGACGGGCAGACGCAGCAGTGTAGGGTTCTTGTCGGGATGCAGAAGATACCTTTTGACCAGCTTCGTGAATCGCTGTCATTGGCGGGCAGCCAAACAGTGGACACCGCCGGTGCCGCACAACTAAAGAGGCAAGTCGCTGAAGAGTTCAAAGAGCAGCTCGTCACAGGTGTCCCTACCAATGACGACGAACAAGCCCTGAAGAGACTCGCCGCACAGCTTCGAGCGAAGAAGGTGGTCGTAAAGCTCTTTCTCAGACATTCCTTGCACGCGAAGCTGTACCTGTTCCATCGTCCCGACCCCATAACCTCAATGGTCGGCTATCTGGGTAGCAGCAACCTCACTTTCGCAGGTCTGTCCGGGCAGGGTGAGCTGAATGTGGATGTGCTCGACCAAGATGCCTGCAACAAGCTCAATCGCTGGTTTGAGGACAGGTGGAACGACAGCTTCTGCATCGACATAACGGACGAACTTGCACAGATTATCGAGGACAGTTGGGCCCGGGTCGAGTTGATACCGCCTTATCACATCTACCTCAAGATGGCATACCACATGTCGCAAGAGGCGCGGGCGGGTCTTTCTGAATTCAACATCCCGAGCGACTTCGGGGATAGGTTGTTCGACTTCCAGACGGCGGCGGTGAAGATAGCCGCGCATCATCTACACAGGCGTAACGGCGTGCTCATTGGCGATGTCGTCGGGTTGGGCAAGACCTTAATGGCGACGGCGCTTGCCCGTATATTCGAGGACGACTTCGGCTTGGAGACGCTAATCATCTGTCCGAAGAATCTGGTCTCGATGTGGCAAGACTACGCATACGAGTACCGCCTGCGCGCAAATGTTATGTCCATCAGCCAGGCAATCGGACAGCTCCCGGAAATGCGCCGATACCGCCTGGTAATCATCGACGAGAGCCATAACCTTCGCAACAGAGAGCGAAAGCGATACGGCGCAATTCAAGACTACATTCGCGCAAACGACAGCAAGTGCATTCTGCTGTCCGCAACACCCTATAACAAGACATACCATGACCTGTCCAATCAGTTGAGGCTGTTCGTGGACGATGAGGAAGACATCGGAATTCGACCAGAGCGCCTCATACGGAAAATGGGCGGAGAAGTTGAATTCAACGCGTTACACCAGTCACCAATTCGCTCGCTGTCGGCATTTGATTTCAGCGAATACCCTGACGACTGGCGAGACCTGATGCGCCTGTACATGGTAAGAAGAACTCGCAGTTTCATTCAGAAAAACTATGCGGACATCGATCCCGACAATGGCCGATCGTACCTCACATACGAGAATGGCGAAAAGTCCTACTTCCCTGTGCGTAGGCCCGTAACGGTCCCCTTTGAAATTGACGGCTCCCGCTCTAGTGACCAATATGCAAGGCTTTACAGCAAGGGAGTAGTTGACAGAATCAATGAGCTGAGATTGGCACGCTACGGCTTAGGGCAATACGTGGACGAAGCGACGGAGAGTTCCTGGGGTGCTGCGGACACTAGACAGATTGAAAATCTGTCCCGCGCTGGCAAACGACTTATGGGCTTCTGTCGAACCAATCTATTCAAGAGATTGGAGAGCAGTGGTGCGTCGTTCATTCAGTCCGTTGAACGACACATATTGCGTGATTTCGTGTACCTGCACGCTCTCGATAACGATCTCCCCTTGCCAATAGGCACGCAGGACGCAACGCTTCTGGACACACGGTTCACGGACATGGACTCAATCCTGGATGACCCGGATGAAGACACAGACGAAGAGGGCCAGGTGGAAGAAACGAACACCGATAGTTGGACGGTGGACGGCTTCCGCGCCCGCGCCGCCGCGGTATACGGCGAATATACAAGTCGTTACCGAAACCGCTTTAATTGGTTGCGCCCTTCACTGTTCCACTCGTCTCTGCGAGAGAATTTGGAGCACGACACAGGCCAGCTACTTTCGCTACTCCAGTCGCATGGTAAGTGGGACCCGGAAGCTGACGCCAAGTTAGAGGCATTGCAGAAGTTGCTCACCGAGACTTACGCAGACAAGAAGGTTCTCGTTTTCTCCCAATTCGCGGATACCGTGTCGTATCTCGGTGAACACTTGGAGGCGCGAGGCTTGAAAGACATGGCGTGCGCCACAGGCGATACCAACAACCCTACCGCCTTAGTACACCGCTTCAGCCCCGTCAGCAACGAAAAGAATGCTTCGCCTAACGACCTTCGAGTTCTCATAGCCACCGACATGCTCAGTGAAGGTCAGAACCTCCAAGACTGCTCCGTAGTCGTCAACTATGACCTGCCATGGGCGATTATTCGCCTTATACAGAGAGCTGGTCGCGTGGATCGCATCGGGCAGAAGTCCGAAGAGATACTGTGCCACTCGTTCCTTCCAGCCGATGGAGTTGAGCGCATCATTGACCTGCGCGGTCGCGTCCAAAGAAGACTGGCAGAAAATGCCGAGGTCGTGGGTACTGATGAGGTGTTCTTCGAGGGTGACAAACCCGATGACGGCGACAAGGTACGGGACCTGTACAACGAACGATCTGGCATTTTAGACGACGAGGGCGAACTCGACAGCGAAGTTGACCTCGCATCCCATGCCTACCAGATATGGAAGAACGCGATTACCGAAGATCCCTCGCTCGAAGAATACATCGCCAAGATGCCGAATGTCGTATTTTCGTCACGGCACCATACTGCTGACGAGCGCCATCCTGAAGGCGTTCTGGTATTCGTCCGAACAGGGGACGGTAACGACGCTCTCGCCTATATCAATGCCGATGGAGAGAGCATAACCGAGTCGCAGCTCGAAATCCTGTCTGTCGCGGAGTGTGAACCAGACACGCCGGCATTTGAACACCGCGATAGCCACCATAACCTCGTCGAAAGAGGAGTCAAACATCTGGCGAACGAAGCGCGGCGAATAGGCGGGCAGCTGGGGCCTCGGAGAGGCGCGCGATACCGAGTCTATACTCGTCTCCGAGAACACCTGACTGACATTCAGGGCACATTCTTCGCGGAACCGCTTGATCGCGCTCTCAACGACATATACCGCTATCCGCTTCGACAGACGGCGACGGACAGCCTGAACCGGCAGTTGCAGGCCGGTGTTGACGACTCCACGCTTGCGGAATTGGTGAGGACGCTGCGCGACGAGAATATGCTCTGCATAATTGAGGAGAACGCGCAGGTTGCCGAACCCCGCATAATCTGCTCGATGGGCCTGTTCCAGGAAACTACGGGAGACGCTGATGACGACTGAAATCGCACAACTACGGCCATACCTGCAAGCCTTCGACTTCAATGGTCTTTTCGTGTCCGGCTTGGGCTGGGATCACTACCCTGGCAATCCCCTCCGGATCACAATCGACGACTTCACCTTTGGACTTGAACCTGTGGCTGAGAAGGCGGGCTTCGCGGTTTTCGTCTGCGCTCCGGGCGCTGACGGCGCAATTCCTCCATACCCGATACGACGCAAGATAGAGCATCAGGTAGCTCGGCGTGCCTTCGAGCACCTGATAATCTTCGTTGATGAATCTCGCGCGTCACAGATATGGCAGTGGGTCAAGCGTGAGACCGGCAAGCCCGCAGCATGTCGCGAGATGCGGTATCAGACAGGACAGAGCGGAAGTGCCCTACTTCAGCGCATTCAGCCGATAGCGGTCTCACTGGAACAAGAACTGCAAGGCATTGGTATAACCGAGGTCGCTTCCCGGGTGCGTCGCGCAATGGATATAGAGCGTGTAACCAGGCGCTTCTATGACCGTTTCAGAGGCGAGCTGACCGCGTTTCAATCTTTCATCGAAGGCGTAACCACGCAGGGCGACCGCGAGTGGTACGCCTCGCTAATGCTCAACCGGATGATGTTCGTATATTTCATCCAGAAGCAGGGCTTCCTGGACGGCGACATAGATTATCTTCGCAATCGCCTCCGCCTGGTGCAGTCCCAGGCAGGCGAGGGGCGCTATCAGCAGTTCTACCGAATGTTCCTGCTGCGCCTGTTCCACGAGGGACTGGGACTTCCCGAAGCGGAGCGAGCGCCGGAATTGGCCAGCCTGCTGGGTAGAGTGCCGTTCCTCAACGGCGGACTCTTCGATGTGCATGACCTTGAGCGCGACAATCCCGACATCAGTATTCCTGACGAGGCGTTCGAGAAGGTCTTCGACTTCTTCGACGCTTACCAGTGGCACCTGGACGACCGACCGGACAGGGACGACAACGAGATAAATCCCGATGTGCTCGGCTACATCTTCGAGAAGTACATCAACCAAAAGCAGATGGGCGCGTACTACACCAAGGAGGACATCACGGGCTACATCACCCGCAACACGGTCATTCCATTCCTGTTCGATGTTGCCAAACGCGAATGCCCCGTCGCGTTCGGGCCCGAAGGCGGCGTATGGCGTCTGCTGCAAGACGACCCGGACCGCTACATCTACCATGCTGTCGGGCATGGCGTCACATGGGCGTACTCTTCCGACCGCGAAGCGGTGCGGCTGGAAAGACCATTCGAGTTGCCCGACGACATCGCCCGCGGCATAGACGATATATCGCGGCGCGGCGGCTGGAACGCCCCTGCGTCCGAAGAATGCGCCCTGCCCACCGAAACCTGGCGCGAGGTAGTCGCCCGCAGGGAGCGATACCAAGAAACGCGCGCTAAGCTCGCCTCCGGAGAAGTACAGGACATCAACGACCTGATTACGCTAAACCTGGACATGGAGCAGTTCGCCAAGGACGTCATCGACCGCAGCGAAGGGCCTGAACTGCTGCGCGCCTTCTGGCGCGCCCTGAACTCCGTGTCAGTGCTCGACCCCACCTGCGGCTCCGGCGCGTTTCTGTTCGCTGCGCTCAACACCCTCGAACCGCTCTATTCCGCATGCGTGGACGGGATGCGCGGCTTTCTGAACGACCTCGAACTGTCCCGGCGTCAGCGCAGCCCGAAGGCGCTGAGCGACTTCCGCCAGGTCCTGGAACGGCTGGACAAGCATCCCAGCGACCGTTACTTCATCCTCAAGTCCATCGTGCTGAGCAACCTCTACGGCGTGGACATAATGGAAGAGGCGACCGAAATTTGCAAGTTGCGCCTGTTCCTCAAGTTGGTGGCGCAGCTTGAAACTTATGACCAGATAGAGCCGCTGCCCGACATAGATTTCAACATTCGTGCGGGCAACACGCTCGTCGGCTTCACATCGCTGGAAGCTGTGCAGAACGCGATGACCGTGACACCCGAAGGGCAGCATCGGATGCCCTCCGACGAGGATCTTGCCGCGCTCGCCGATATTCAAGAGCAAGCCGAGATAGCCAGCCGAGCATTCGACATGTTCAGAGAGCAGCAGACCGCGCTGGGCGGCGAGATAACCACCGCGCACAAAGCCGAACTGCGTCGCCGGCTGGACAGCCTGCGCGACACGCTCGACCGGCACTTGGCGGTCGAGTACGTCGTTCAGCCGGATGACACGGAAGCCTACGACGCTTGGCGCACCAGCCACCAGCCTTTTCACTGGTTCGTGGAGTTCTACGGAGTCATGGAAGACGGTGGCTTCGATGTTATTGTGGGGAATCCGCCGTATGTGGAATACCGCACAGTAAAGAGCGAATATACCATCAAGGGCTATTCCACAGAGCGGTGCGGAAATCTGTATGCCCTGACATGGGAACGGTCAATAAATCTGTCAACCGCCGGGCATCTAGGGATGATCGTACCTGCTTCTGCTGTCTGTACTGACGGATACGCCCCGCTACGTGAGCTGTTGATGGATTCTGGCAGGCTAGTCGTCAGTAGTTACAGCGACAACCCAGGCAAGTTATTTGATGGGATGCCTCATAATCGACTTCAAATTATTTTACTCAACAGAACCGCAAGTGCTGGACAAGCATTTTCAACGATCTACAACAGATGGCGCCCAGATGCTCGCCCTTACCTATTCCAAGACTTGGCCTTCTTTGAATCGACCGAGTTGAAGACTGATGCTGGAATTGCCAAAATTGGTGTTGAGTTGGAGGCTTCCATACTTAGAAAACTGCATTGCAAACCGTTAGTCTCTCAACAGTCCAACTCGCCATCCCGCGAATACACTATCTATTACACAAGGAAGCTTAGTCATTTTGTCCAAATACTCAGTTTCATTCCAAAAATCTACGATGCGAATGGAAAACTACGAAACCCGAGTGAACTGAAAGAAGTTCATTTCGACAGTGCCTTAGTTAGAGATGGGACATTAGGAATCCTCAATTCTTCTTTGTTCTCTTGGTTAGTACAGTGCTTTTCAGATTGTAGAAATCTCAATCAACGTGAGGTCAAGATGGTGAGATTTGATGCTTCTGACACCGACCGACTAGAGGCATTGGCAACTATAACCCATGACCTAATGAGTGACATTCAGGCGAATTCTGTTATCAAGAAGCAGGGCAAACTGACAATACAACAGACGTTTCCACGTCAAAGCAAAACAATTATTGATGAACTAGATTCTGTTTTGGCGAGGCATTACGACTTCAGCGACGAAGAGCTAGACTTCATTATCAACTACGACATCAAGTACCGCATGGGGTGGTGAAGGGCTACAATGGACCCTGGCGGAAAAAGACTAGATTCAGTGGTGAAAGAGAAGGGCATGCAGCATATTCACAGTCACCCTTCCAATTGCCTCGTTAACCTTGGTTTTGAGTTTGACGATGGCGGCAGTCGAAACAAAGACCGCCGCAAGGCTGGCGCCGGTGACTGTTCGGTGATTGCTGCATCCATTGCGTTGGAACAGGAGTATGACGAAACGTTTTCGGACCTGCACTTTATGACTCGTTTCAGGAAAGAGAATATATTTCATTTCAAGCAAGAGATACGCAAGGGTGGGCTAGGCGGCCTTCTGCGTGGAATCAAGCATCTCCACCCTAGGCGTTCCAATCCGCTGTACGGAACATACAGCGAAGTGCTTGACCGCTATCTCAGTTGGGTCAAAGCCAGTTTCGCCTTGGTTTACGGAGAAGACTCAGGCAATATCCAACATTGCATCTGCGATCCTTACGCGACTTTCATTGTGGACGGAAGATTCCCTGGAATAGACGACCACACTTCTGCGATCATCGATGGCGTGATACGCGGCGAAATTGACATAGGAGACGTTGATTTTGAAGTAGTCCACGTGTGGAAGATGCACTCTTCCATAAAGGCATATAGAAGACAAAGGGAAGAAGAGCAAGAGAAGTTTATTGAAGATACTCGACTCTTCTTGCAGAACAGACATTAGATCTGAGGGTGGGCAAGGTCGATTCGCCCCTTCTTCCTTCCGAAAACGCTAAAGTTAATGTTGACAAAATCGTCTGTCTACTTGCGGATCATAGCGGTTTCACGGCCAAGGAACGAGAAATATAATGCGGGGCCACAACAATGATTAAGAGTATCCTTCAGTCCATTCCCCTTACATGGAAAGTACGCCGTGAGAAGGAGGTAGCTGAAAGGACCACAATTGAGACACGGCTTCAAAGTTTGGAACCATCAGTCCGCCTACTTTCGAGTTTGGGGTTGTCTCAAGCAGCGGCTTGGGATGTCGCATTGCAATTGAGTGGCGCGCCGAATACGGAATCTGTATTGAGTCGCCTTTCGCAGGACGATTGGGAAAAAATGCCTGGAGCACTTGAGAATTCTGAGTCTCTGTCGACAGCTATACTAGCGACTCGGACAGCATCCAATGAGGCACTGCGAGATCTGTTGACAAGAATAATTGCAGGAGAACTTGAATCCCCTGACAAAACTCCGCGTTCAGTGATGTCGCTAGTTAATAAGATAGGCAAGAACGACTTGGAATGCTTTTTGAAGCTAAGACGGGTACTGTGGAAAGAATGCAGTTCGTCGTGGACTAATCCTCGTTCTGTCATCTACTGTATGGGAGAACTCCGCAGTTACCCCGGTTTACTCAATGCCAATGAACTTAAGCGATTAGTGGACCTTGGATTGATTGACTTTGGGACTGCACCGTTTGAGAGTTCGTTCCCAGGTCCTCTGGCAGCAAAATGGCTGGTATTCGGCGACAAGAAAATTATAGTGACCAATTCCAAACCTGATACCACTCTATATCTGGGGCATTTCGCATTGCCGAGCGATAGTCGCCACATTATTGATTTGTATAATGAACCTTGTGAGATGCTTTACGATCATTTTGAGGTAGCTTGCACCGAATGGAGCAAGCAAGGATTCAAAATAAACGATCACATAACTATCTGAAATAATACTATCGGAATTGGACTTCATAGCCGCCAATCCCGAGCCTGAAGAGTAGGTGATTCTATGCAAAAGGCACTATATATCAGAGCAACGGTACAGCACGGAGGCAGGGTGGAGTTTGCCAGTCCGGAGTTGGAGGCGGGGCAAACGGTGGACGTGGTGGTAAGCCCTGCCCCGCTAAGCCGCGGCGATCCGCCGTGGACATCTTGAACGAAGCACCGGGCGGCCTGTTATTCAAGACTGCAGCGGACGTGGCAGCATACTTGAAAGAAGAGAAGAAAGCATGGGATCGCTAAGGCCGGACTAAGCAGGTACATGAGACGGCAAGCGGCAAGAGTCCGATGATGGGAGGAGAGGGCATGAAATCACTGGAAAGAATTACCGTCGACCCCGCCGTGATGGGCGGTAAGGCGTGCATTCGCGGAATGCGAGTTACGGTCGGGATGGTTGTAGGTCTCTTGGCGGCTGGACGCACTCACGCCGAGATCCTCAGTGCCTACCCTTATCTTGAGCGAGAGGACATCGACCAATCGCTGGCCTACGCTGCTTGGAGGCTCGAAGAGCGCGAGCTTCCCCTATCTGCGTCATGAGACCGGCGCTCATCATCGACATGAACCTATCACCCCAGTGGGCACCGATACTACAGTTCCACGGCTGAGATGCAATACACTGGTCCGAGGTCGGAGACCCAAGAGCCACCGACAGGCACATCATGGATTGGGCGATAGCCCACGGGCGGATAGTGTTCACCCACGACTTGGATTTCGGCACCATGCTGGCGCTAACGCATGCGGCCGGTCCGAGCGTGCTTCAAGTCCGTGCCGAGAACATCTTGCCAGACTATCTGGCAGGGTCGGTCATTGCTGCCCTCAACCAGCATGAGGCCGACCTGTCCTCTGGAGCCTTGGTGGTGGTTGACGAGAGCCGAAGCCGGGTTAGAGTGCTACCGATATGAAACCGTTTGCATTGGAGCATAACTCGGCACGTGCCACTGCCGTCGGCAGAGAGAACGGTCAGACTGCCTATTCATTGCCTCTACAGAGCGCTCACTTGGGCAACCTACTGCTGCTCAAAGAGTGGCTGACCGCTTTGTTCTGCTCCAACCGCTGCCCCGGCGACCTTATCCTGAAGACCTACGATGTCGCAAAAGCGATGCGCGACGCCGGCGTCCCCGTGGTGGGTGGCTTTCAGACGCCGATGGAGAAAGAGTGCCTGCGCCTGCTTCTGCGTGGCAGCCAGCCCATTGTTATCTGCCCTGCGCGCGGCATAGAGAACATGCGAATACCGCGCGACTGGCGTCCCGCCCTGGACGCCGGACGGCTGCTCATCATCTCACCGTTTTCCAACGCTTATCGCCGCCCGACTCTGAAGCTCGCCGCAGAACGTAACCGTATTGTGGCCTCGTTGGCCAAGTGCATCTTCATAACCCATGCCACGCCCAACGGCAGCATCGAAACCCTAGCCCGCGAACTCGTCACCACCGGCAAGTTCCTTCTCACCCTACCCAGTTCCGCGAACGCCAACCTGCTCGCGCTGGGCGCACAGGCGGTCGAACCGGAGGATGCAGCGGATGTCATACTCCGACACCACGCGTCGGATGGCAACACCGCAATGCACAAATGCATCAATTCACCCGCCTCATCAGGCTGTAAACTCCCGGCATCGTGTAAGTGACGCCGCATTGCGTCTCGATATAATCCCTGACATCTTTTGCCATGCCGAAACAACCCGATTCCACTTCCCAACCCAACAAGGTCACCTCGTCGCTGTCTAGGTACGGCTTCCTGCCGCGCTTCCGATGCGCTAGTACTTCGGCCAAACCGCCATTCCTATACCAACTTATCCACCGTTGTACCGTCCTGTAATTGACGTCGAGCGACCGAGCGACCTCTGCAAGCGTCATCCCCCGCCGTAGCATGCTCAACCCTTGCAGGCGGGTCTTCACTGAGGGACTCTCCTCGGCCAGATACGCCGCCTTCAGTGCCTCCGGCGTATCCTTGTCGTCCCATTCAACTATGAATTTGCGACCTACCACGATGCATGTCCCTATCTACATCCGCATGTGACGAATTCGCTCGTAGTCGCCGTATATCAGACGCGCAAGCATCGTCACCGAGTAGGTCAACAACGAAGTTTGCGTATGTATGGCTACCTTATCCATACTGAGGAAATGATGCCTGTCGAGCACTCGTGACCGCTTGGCGCTACCGAAGAAGCGCTCTATGGTCTGCCTGAGCTTGTAGAGCTCCTTCCATCTCTTTGAGAATCTCGGAAGCACTCCCATTATCCTTACCAGCTTTCCCTTTGGCTTTATCCAATACTCATCTCCGCAAGACAGCGGGGACAGCACCTTCTCCGAGTGCCGTCTGTCTCGCGGGCATTTGAATGAGTGACCGTGTGTGGAATCGGTGCCGACATATCTCATAACTCGACCGCAGGGACACACGGGATAGCCATCGACGTTGAAGGATTCCGTATATTTACCATACGGTCCTTCGATTTCTGCCTTATATGTCCTTCTCTTACCGTCCTTGGCCTTCACGGGTTTGCGTACAGCGATAATTGGTGTTATGCCAATTGAATCTAGCCAGAGAAAATTCTTTGTGTCGTCATAGCCCTTATCGGCAAGTAAATATCTCGGTGCAAGCCACGGGTAGCGTTTGAGCGTCTCTTCAACGAGGGGTTTCAGTAGGTGGCCATCCCAGCGGTTAGCTGCGGTAAGAATGGCGTGCAATGGGATTCCGTAATAGGCGTCGCAGATGACGTGTAACTTGTATCCGTAATACCATTCTTTAATACCATTCTTTGCCATCCGGCGCATTAGGGTTTGTCTTCACTCCGTCCGCAGCCTCCCAATCCACGGTCTGGCAACACGTCGCAACCCTTGACGTACACTTGGAAGGATGCTTTGGCCTCGGAACGGCGGGGTCGATATGCGGACGGCGACCTTCATCGCTGAACGACTTTATGTCAGTAGAATCGATGGCCAGTATCTCCCCGAATGCGGGTGCGCTACTTCCGAAGGCGCCTATCTCTCTGCCTGTCGCCACATAGGTGTTGATGTGACGATTTATCACGGTGATCGTGTCCCAGTGGGCAGCACGGTACTTACTAAGAAGGCTGGTAAACCTGCTGATGGTAGCCTCGCTGGGAGTGCGCCCTTGCTGTAAACCGCAAGTCTTACGCGCTTGTGGAGTGCCCTCCAGACATCCAACTAAGTCTGCGGCAGACTCGTGCTTTTCAACTATCCTTAGAGCAATGGCTTTCAGCAAGGACTCGTTCGAATATATAAGAGTTCGGCCCCGTGACGGTTTGGAGGGAGTCGAGCGGACGGCCTGAAGGATGTGGAGGAGTCCAGACTCCCGAGCGCAATCAACAAAAAGGTCGGCGAAGAATCTCTTGAGCGCCCACCCACCCTTCGGAATCTTGTCCGCACTCGGGCGACTTAGCTGTTGATTTTCGACAGAAAATGGCGTAGGCTCATATTGAGCCGCATTCGGAGGTGACATCTCAAAATCCCCTTCCAGTGGCTTTTGAGACCGTCGGAGTTGGCCCTCCGGCGGTCTTATTTTGTGCGTTGTTTGCCTAGAACGATTGTACGTTGATTAAGTCATTCTTGCAAGCCTTTCGTTGCTTGTTTATCGCATCAATTCCGCTTAAATCGGCATTGATAGGCAACCCGAATATGAGACGCCTAAGCAACTTGAACAAGCTCATTGTCCTCGCCGTCATCATCGGCGACATCCTGGCGGCGGTAGTCAAAGATGTCACTGTCGACTGGCCGAATTTCGGGAAGGAGCCTGTAACGTCCTGGTCCCAACCTCTGCCAGTTATCATCATCAGCCGCAAGCGTATATATATTTGAAGAGATAGTTTTTAATTTACCCTTTGATAAGCCCGCTGCATATATAAGAGCGGCGGCCTCTCTCACTGCAAAGCCCTCCGGGTTGAGGGTGGCAATTTTATACGCTGCCTCTCTCTGATCCTGGCACGAAGCAATATGGTTGAGCGTCGCGTTACCACAAACTAACTCGGAATCAGAAGGAGGCGGTGCGTTGCCGTCTGACTCACTTGAAGAAATGCTTGTAGGGGGCGGATCTATTACGGACTCTTCTGAGTCCGTGGTCCAGTGGTCGGAAGCCGGTGTTATCTGCCCTTCACGGGCCCTCAGACACCGTTTCGCCCTGAGTTTGGCGATCCGCGTATCAAAGATACCAGCTACAATGTCCCTCAGATGTTCGTTGTAGTTGATTGCTGCCAAGTTGAGGTCCCTGGCCAACTCAAGGAGTTCGTCATCGGTCAGTACATCCCTGACTTCTGCGAATACCTGTACGGAAATGTCCTTATCGGTCATGAAATCACCTCCTGTACGAGCAAATCTTCGTTTCAACCAATTGCTTCACCTTGAAATCCCCCTTCCTCATGAGTGAAAATGCTTGGCGAAGGGTGGTGACGAGAGGCGTAACAAGGCCCCCGACACCACACAATCGCTTTACGGAGGAGGCTCGGCTGGCAAACTGAAGCCTTCTCCGTCTCAAATTTACTCTTTGTGTGAAAATTGGTTCAAGGGCTTTATGACTTGCCTTTTTGGTTTCTGAGTCATACTGCGACATGAACCGAAGGTCAAGCAGCAAACCAGAACACTTATACTAATCAAACCAATTCGTCTCAAGGCGGTTTCTGTTCAGGTCTTGGGTTTGGGTTATAAACCAAGTAATTGAAGGGCTGGCAACCATTACCGGTTGCCAGCCTTTTTGCTGAAACTACTTCGCCCCTATTGGAAGGTCATCACACAAACCGGTGATGAATTGAGGCGGCAGTGACTATGTTTGAAAATGTCATAAATGAGAAACATTGTCGAGGGACTGTCACTGATTCCACAAACTGACCGAAAATGTCTCGATTTCCACCTGTCGCATATTTGTGAAAGCGTCTCTACATGGATATACAGGATGGACAGGTTGATATGGTTGCTTTTACTGGTGGCGGCGGCCGGTGTAGGGGTGTTGGGCGGTTAGGGGTTTGCCTTCGGTGAAGCGGGCGGCGCGGAAGTCTTGGATTGGGTGGTCGGCGGACTTGCCGTGCAGGACGAACTCGGCGACCATTCTGCCCACGACGGGCGATAGCTTGAAGCCGTGCCCGCTGAAGCCGACTGCCCAGTACATTCCGTCGATGCTCGCCGCCTTATCTAAAATCGGGTTGCCGTCGGGCGTCATGTCGTACAGCGAACCGTATCCGCCGCGCTGTGTCGCCGCGCTGAAATCGGGGAAGCGCAGCTTGGCGCGATCCCAGAACTTCGTGATGGTGTCGTGGTCGGCGTTCAGACCGAATGCGTCCGGGTTCACAACTTCGTTCAGATCGTCCAAGTTCTCGCCGCCGATGAGCGTGCTGTAGCCGGCATCCACGCGGAAGTATGCGCCGGTCGTATGGTCAATGACATTGGTCGTCAGCCCTTCCAGCGACGGCGGGCGGCGCAGGTGCACCATCTGCACGCGAGTCGGCGCGATGGGCAGCGATTCACCGAGCGGCGCGGCGAGCTGGTTCACCCATGGGCCGGTCGCAGCGATGACTGCGTCGGCAGCAATATACCCGCGCTCCGTGTCCACGCCTACGACGCGACCGCCTTGAACGCGGATGCCGCTTACCGCGCAGCCTGTCTCGATTTCCGCGCCGTAGTCTTTGGCGCGGTTGGCGTAGGCGTATGTGGTCGCCATCGGGTCTGCATATCCGGAGACAGGCTCGTATGCGCCAATCGCGACGCCTTCAAGATTCGCCTGCGGGACGATTTCGCTGATTTCGCTTGGGGACATCGTGTGGATGTTCACGCCCAGCTCACGGTTCATAGCCACATTCGCGCGGACGGCAGGCACATCGTGTTCGCCGAACAGGAGCGCTCTGCCGGTCTCGATGAAGCGCGCGTCACCGCCCACCGCATCGCCGAAGTTGTGGAAGATGTCGCTCGCCTCCATCGCCATCTTGACGAGCGTGGGATGCAGGTAGTGTTCGCGCACCATCGCGCCGGACCTGCCGCTCGCACCGCCGGCGAGGTGTCCCTTTTCGAGCAGCAGCACCTTGCCCGCGCCCAATCGCGCGAGGTGCATGGCTATGCTAGTCCCATTCACGCCGCCGCCAATAACGACGACATCGGCGGATGTATTTGGCATTTTTCGCCCCTTTTCTAACATGGGTATTCAGGATAGGTGCTAATCGCGTTCTTATCCCGTTCATGCTGCCCATCCTGTCTATCGATGTTGGCTATGCCGCCGTTTAGAATCTGTACAGCGGGTCATCTGACGGTCTTGCCGCGCCGCCGCTGTAGCCGGCAGGGACGCCGTCTGCGCGGTAGCAGGCTGCGCCGCGGATTACGCCGTCCGCGTGGTCGAACATTACGCCGTTCATACCGCCGGCGACTCGCTGCACGACCTGCACATTGTGTCCCATAGATTGCAGCGCCTGCCGCGTAGATTGCGATACGCCCGGCTCCACTTCTAAATCCTGCCCTTGCGTCCAGATTCGCGGCGCTTCGACCGCTTCCTGCAGCGACATGCCGTGGTCTATGACATTCACGATTGCCTGCAAGACGGACGGGAATATGCGTGTCGCGCCGGGCGTGCCGAGCGCCATCAGCGGCTTGCCGTCCTTCATCACGATGGTCGGCGACATGCTGCTGACCATGCGCTTGCGCGGCGCGATGGAGTTCGCGTTGCCCGGATGCGGATCGAATATGTTCATCGTGTTGTTCAGCAGCATGCCTGTGCCGGGCGTGGTTACCTTGGAACCGAAGACGGCGTGAATCGTCTGCGTGGTGGACACCACATTGCCGTCCCCATCGGCGGTCGTCAAGTGCGTCGTATCCGCGCCTTCGCCGACATAAAGCGATGGATTGCCGTAGGTGAACTCGCGCGCGTGCGCCGTGTCGATCTCGCGGCAGCGTGCCGCTGCATAGCCTTTGTCCGTCAGCGCGCCGACAGGCACTTCGACGAACGCCGGGTCGCCAAGATATTCGAAGCGGTCCGCGAAGGCTATCTTCATCGCTTCCGCGAGCAGGTGCGCGCCTTCAGAAGTGCCGAAGCCGAGCGAGCCGACCTCGTAGCCTTCGAGTATGTTCAGTATCTCGATTATCGCCGTGCCACCGGAACTTGTGGGCGCGACGGACACGATGTCGTAGCCTCTGTATGTGCCGCGCACCGGCTCGCGGAAGTGTATGCGGTAGTCGTCGAAGTCGTCGCCGGTGATGATGCCGTCGTTCGCCGCCATGTCTTCCACGACCATCTCGCCGATACGCCCTTTGTACAGCGCGTCCGGACCTTCCGCTGCGACCGCTTCGAGCGTCTTGGCGTAGTCTGCGCGGACGATTGCCTGCCCGACGGCAGGCGGTCCGCCGCCCGGCAGAAACACATCCGCGCTCGCGGGGAACAGCGCCAAGTCGTCCGCGTTGAGGCGGATGATGTCCGCGAGGTATCGGCTCACGGCGAACCCGCGCTTGGCGTAGCGAATGGCAGGCTGCATGACCGCATCCAGCCCAAGCCTGCCGAAGCGCTCTTCGGCGACGCACCAGCCCATCAGCGCGCCGGGCACGCCGACGGCACGATAGCCGACCAGATTCTCGCGATCGACCGTCTCCATGTAGTCGGGCCATTCGTCCGAAATGGTGTCGTACATGTCGGGAGTGGCAGCCGCCGGCGCGACCGAGTAGTTGTCGATGTTCACGAACTCGCCGCTCGATGCGTCGTAGTAATTGATGAACCCGGCGCCGAAAATGCCGACCATCATTGGCTCGACGACGCTGAGCGCGAATACGGACGCGACCGCGGCGTCCATCGCATTGCCGCCCATCGCCAGCATTTCCAGCCCCGCCGCAGAGCCAAGCGGATGGTTAGTGGCGACCATGCCGTTGGACGCGACCGCTTCTTTCTTATAAGTGTCAAACGGGCTGCCCGCCAACTTTCTCCAAGACATGCGTTGTTCTCCTAAATATCCTGTCTATCCTGTTAATTTGACTTCCTCACCGTCAGCGATTCTAGCAGCGTGCGGGACGACAGCGCGATTTCGTGCACCGCGGAGTTGAACGCCTGCTCGTTGGCGCGCGACGGCTTGCGGTATCCGCTTATCTTGCGCACGAACTGTAGTGCCGCCGCGTGCAACTCTTCGTCCGTCGCCGGCTCATCCACCCGCCGCAATGTCTTGATGCTTCTACACATTTCCTAATCCTGCCATCCTGTCCATCGATGTTAATTATATCTTCCTGAACGAAGTGAATGTGCGATTGTATGTGTTCGGGCGGATCTTCGTCATCCAGTCGCACTCGATGTCCGCCTGCCGCTGCCACTTATCTGTCTGATGAATGCCCGGCGCGTCCACTTCGTAGATGGCGGCGTATCGCGCCATACCGTCGTCAGACGATGATTCCAGCCGGTATCGCGTGCAACTATGCACGCCATCGACTTGCAGCAGATTTGGGATATGCTCGGATTCGTACAGGCGATTGAAGTCGTTCTCCAACTCCGTCGGAATATCCATCTGTATCAGCAAGATGTAATCCGCCATATCCTATCCTCCGCATCGTGTCCGTCAATGTATGTTAAATCTTCTTGAATATCGACCGCGTGCGGTTCGTGTACAGCGGGCGGATTTTCGACACCCACTCGCCTTCTTTGTCCGCCCATGCGCGCCATTCGTCGCTGTCCGGTATATCCGGCGAGTCGAGGTGGTACACGGCTGCGTAGCGTGCCATGTCCTCGTCCGTCGATTCTTCCAGACGATACCTGTCGCAGCCATGCACGCCGCTCACATTCAGCAAGTTCGGCACATGCTCTTCGTCATACACGCGATTGAAGTCGTCCTCGTGCTCCGCCGCAATGTCCAGCTGCACGACCATTATGTAGTCTGCCATCGTCTTGCCTCCTGTGCATATAGTATGTCGATGCAACCTTACAACAATGCAATCTGCCTCGTATCAGATTTACGATGTTCCAAAAACTGCTTGTCCATGTGTAGTTCTTTGGCGAGAGCGAGCAGGTTAAGCCGCTGCAACAACTCGACCGTAACCGGGCGCTTGGTGTCCCAGAAGACGAACGCGGAGAAAAATTGTCGCGCCACATCACTATTCAGCATCTTTGCGATGCACATAGATTCTTCCTCTGTCCGACATGGGAAGAAGTAGCAAGTGTCGTCAAGCACAACCGGCTTTCCAAGCGACGGGCAAATCACCCTAAAATGCAGACTTTTGTAGAAGCCGGAGACGGCGACTTTCCAAGGCGCAAACGAGTATTCGCCCACGCCGAATACGGAGAATGACGGGCGCTTTCGGTAGATGGAACTCGCGCGGCGTTCCAGGTAGTCGGCGTGGCTGTTCAGATACTGCCATGTCTTCGGCGCGCGTTCCTTAATCGGGGCTGTGTCCTCGCCTATGAATGTTTGCGGAACTATCATCAGGCGGGAAGGGATTGGTTGTGGGCTATTCGCAATCTCCGAGCTCTTGAGCATCGGATATAGGTAGTCGCTTTCAAGACTTACCGTTTCGCCGAGTCCGTTCCGATACCGCCCTCTGAACCCGCGCAGTTCCATCACTTTGGCGCAATCATGCTTGATGCCGGACCGCCACTTGTAATTGCCCCTCCCCTCGAGATGTTTCCATGTCTCATAAGCCGCAGCATCGGCTAACAGACTGCCGTCGCTGTATCTGAAAACGGAATTGACGGAAGGCTCGTTCGGAGAGTCGTGAACTCGGCAATCGAAAGTCGGGCTTGCCAAAGACGCGGTTGCGACCAGAATGCACGCATCTACGGCAGCCCCGAAATGTGCCGTCGCGTCTATGTTGTAGATGTCCGCTTGTGCCAGTCTAATCCCGTTCTTCCACGCGTGAAGCAGTGCTTTGCGCGCCACTGCGGTCTTGCAAAGCATTGCTATCGTGGCGCGCTTTCCGTCTATCCACTCCAACGCCTTGATAAGCATGTACTCTGATATGTCGAAGTTTCCCTTCCCCGTGATTGCGTCCAGTCCGCGATGCTTTTGGAAGTTGGACTTCTCGGGCAAGTTCGCGCTGTTGATGGACGCAAGTTCGGCGTTGGTAACCCAGGGCGGATTGCCGATGACTAACAGGGGTTCAGGCAGAGACTTAAGTATGCGCTGCCAGTCGACGGTGAAAAAATCAGCATGGCGAATGTCGAAATGACAACGACTTTCCACAGTCTGAACGACGCTCTGCGCTCGCTTTACATGGTGGGGGTTTATGTCTATACCGACGGCATTTGTGATTGTCGGGAAGGTTTGAAGAGCGGCCGTCAGAAAATTGCCATCTCCGCAAGTAGGTTCGACAATCGACGCGGGTTTCAACCCTTGCATGTGAAGCAACGAACATACCTCACGCGCAAGTTCAGGAGGCGTCTGGAAGTCGCCGAACTCTCGCTTTTGTTTGCTCTTAGCCGACATTGTGATGCTACCTTATCCGACGGATGCCTTCCACATTCCCTGCTTGGTCGATTACTCGACGGTATTGGAGTCTCCACTGAAGGGCATTTGAGATTGTCAGATAACCCGTCTCCAGCGGATTCTCCAATAGTTCCTCAGCTAATTGCAACGCCTGAATATCGTCGACAGGCAGGGAGCGTTCATGAAAGAACGCAATCAAGTCGTCTTCGTTCCCGTCGTTTTCAATAATTCGTAGTATTCCGGTTGTAGTCTGATAGTCCGCCGTTCTGCTCGCTTCAACAAAGACAGTATGCACGATATTCAGCCTTCCGGTCTGTGTCTCCGCGTCGTCAGTTTTCTCATAGACAAAGATTAAAAGGGAGTAACCTAACCCGTAAATCTTCTGCCTAGCCGATTTGAACGGGCAAGAGGATTGAGGTTGTCGAATGCGCGTAACTTTCATGTCCACATTGAGATTCGGAAAGTCGATACCGATCGCAGAACTTCCTTCATCATAAGCATAACACTTACTAAGGTAGTCCCTGGAACTTATGCTCAAAATATGTCCCGACCGCCTTACCGTCCGTTACACCAAAAAGCGACGGCTCGGAGTGAAGAGATTCCTTTTGGGAGAAGCGGCTTGCTTCATCGGCAAGAAGTTCAACAGTTAAGGATGGTTTCATGAATGATTACCTAAAACCTTTCTTACGATAGCAAAATCCACCACGCCAGCGTTATGACGACCGCGCCCGCTGCCATTGCCGCGCCGTAGTTTTGCAGACGGCCCGTTTGCGTCAGGCGCAGCCACCAGCCGGTCAGGCGCACGGCGAGCGCGGGTCCGTCCACGGCGCGGTCATTCACCACGGCGCGGTCAAACAACGCGACGAAGCGGCTGAACGCCAGCGCGACGCGGTCGATTAGCCACTGATACATATCGTCCACGTAGTACTTGTTCAGCAGTATGCGGTGGACTGCGGGGAAGCGCGATGCTATGGCATGGTGCCTCTGCTCCGCGTACTCGCGTCTGCCGTAGATGTGCCAGCCAATTGCTATGCCGCCCAGCGCCAGCGCCAGCGATGCGACCGTCAGCCAGATAACGATGTGGAACTTTTCGTGTCCCGCCGTCAGCCAGTACGCGAAGCCATTGTACGACGCAGCGGAGAACGCGCTCCAGTCAATCGCCACGATGCCCAGCGTAACTGCGAACAAGGCTAGCAGCAGCAGCGGCACGGTCATGAGCGCGGGCGATTCGTGGGCAGTCATGGCATCCCTACTGCGCGGGCTGCCGTAGAATGTTAGCCAGACTATCCGCGCCATATACAGCGCACTCAGTAGAACGCCGGCGAGCGTCAGCGCGAGGAACGCGGGACTGCGATACTCCATTACGGCTATCAGCACTTCGTCCTTGCTGAAGAACCCACTTAGTGGTGCGACACCGGCGAGCGATAAGGCGCCTATCAGGAATGTTATCGCCGTGATGGGCATCGCGCGGCGCAATCCGCCCATCCGCCGCATGTCCGTTTCTTCGTCCAATCCGTGCATCACGCTGCCCGCGCCCAAGAACAGCATCGCCTTGGACACGCCGTGTGCGACGAGGTGGAACAGCGCCGCAGCGAGTCCGAACGCGCCCAGCGACAGCATCATCAGCCCAAGGTGGCTTATCGTGGAGTATGCCAGCGCGCGCTTGATGTCGGTCATCACCAGCGCGAGCGTCCCCGCGAACAGGAATGTTATCAGCCCGACGACGGCGACCACGAGCATCACGACGGGCAGCAGCTCGAACATCGGCAGCATGCGCGCGACCAGATACACGCCCGCTGCGACCATCGTCGCCGCGTGTATCAGCGCGCTCACAGGAGTAGGACCTTCCATCGCGTCCGGCAGCCACACATGGAACGGGAACTGTGCCGACTTGCCCATCGCGCCCATGAACAGCAGCAGCGCGGACGCGGTGAGCGTAGATTGTCCGATTGCGCCGGCCTGTGCCATTGCGATGATGTCGCTTATGTCGAATGTGCCGGTGGCGCGGTACAGCAGGATGATGCCTATCAGCAAGCCCACATCGCCGATGCGCGTGGTGATGAACGCCTTCTTCGCCGCTTCCGCAGCCGAGCGCCGTTCCCACCAGAAGCCTATGAGCAGGTACGACCCCAGCCCGACGAGCTCCCAAGCAATGTACAGGAACAGTAGGTTGTCGGCTAGGACTAGCGCGAGCATCGCCGCGCCGAAGAGCGAATGTACCGCGAAGTACCAGCCGAAGCGCGAGTCGCCGCGCATGTATTCGAGCGAATATATTTGCACCAGCAGCGCGACGAATGTAACCAGCAGCAGCATAACGACGGCTAGGCGGTCGATATGTGCGCCCCAGCCGATAGTCGCGCCGGCGGCGGTGAGCCAATCCACGCTATACGCGGCGATTTCCGCGCCGCTGCCGTTCAAGTCCAGCAGCGCGTAGAGCGCGAGCGCCAAGCCCACCGCCATCGCCCCAATAGACACGACCGCGCCGCGCATAGGCAGCCAGCGCCCGCCGAGCGCCACGATGACGAACGCCGCGGCGCTGAGGATGGGTATGAGGAATGCGAGGTGCAATTGGTTATTTCACTTCCAAACATTCATGGGGCGTTGTTCGTATGCCTACTTCTTTGAAGATGGCAATGTCTTGCGTGTGGATTTTCCGTTTCGCTACTGCTCGCGCATCTTATCCTCAACGCGCTTTGCGACGATTGCTATACCACGGTTAATTCAGTGTTCTCGTACATTGAACAATTTCACGTCGTCCCCTCCGATGACACCAGTCCAGTAACACGCTAAATCACTGTCAACACAACCTCGTGGTGTTCAGATTCCCTCACCACTTCAGCACATTCATATCGTCCACATTCACGGACGAGCGGTTGCGGTAGAGGCGCAGTATGATGGCTATGGCTAACGCGAGCTCGGCAGCGGCTATGGTGATGATGAAGATGATCAGCACTTGCCCCAGCGCGCGCTGCCCTTCTGTGAAGTCGCCGTATGCGGCGAATCCGATGAGGTTGATGTTCACCGCGTTTAGCATCAGCTCGATGGACATTAGCACGAGCACCGCGCTGCGCCGCGCCAGCACGCCGTATATGCCTATGGCGAACAACGCCGCGCCTATCACCTGAAAGTGCGCCAGTTCTAGCAATCTTTTTGTTCCTATTCGTCGTCAGGTTCTTTGCGGCTTGCGCCCGATGCCATTTCACCGTTCGCCCTGATATTGTCGAAGGGCAAGGCGAAAACTATCCCGTGCATCCTGTTCAGTCGCGCCCGCCCGAAGTGCGCACCATCACGACCGCGCCGATGAGCGCGACCAGCAGGATGAGCGACGCGACCTCGAATGCGACCGCCCATTCGGTGAATAGACTGCTGCCCAGCGCGGTGAAACTTAGGCTGACCCGCTCGGAGTCGGGCGCGGCTGTGCCGACGATGGTCGCCGCAATCACGCCGAAGACGGCTATCGCCACGACTGCCGCGATGGGCCACTGCGGGTGGTCGGACAGGTTCTCGAAGTCTTCGATGCGCGTGAGCATTAGCGCGAATAGGATGACGATGACGACCGCGCCTCCGTAGATGAGCAATTGCGCCAGCGCGAGGAATTCGGCAAGCGCGATGAGGAACAACCCCGCCACGCCGACCATCGACGCCAGCAAGCCGAACGCGGCATACACGATGTTGCGGCTCATCACAACCACAAGCGCGCCGCCAAGCGTAATCGCCCCGGCAACATAAAACAGCACCAACGAAGCGGTAATCATCAGTAGGTCGGGTTTTCAGCGTGTCGGTTAAGTTGTTTTGCCATTTATTCGACGTCCATCATTATTTTTGTCATTTCGAGCAAAGCGAGAAATCTGAAGTCGGAAACCGGCTCACAAGCAACGATTTGAGATTCCTCACTGCGTTCGGAATGACATAGATATGGTTGGCAAGCTTTTCACAAGGATAAGGCTATAGTTCGCGTGCCTTTCGCAAGGGAATGATTCTCTGGGCAAATATCCACAAGGCATAGTCAGTCGTCAGATTCCGTTCGTGATGAGGGCTGTCCCGAGCCTGCCGAATGGTCTGTCGAGCCACGACTTTCCCGTTCCCGTTCCGCCGCCCGCTCGCGCATCACGGCATTGCGCCGTTCGACGGCTTCGCGCGAGACGACGACGAGTTCGATTGGGGCGGGTTTATCCGGCGATGTCTCTGGCGGCACTGCCTTTGGCAGCGCTTTGGGCGGAGGCGGGACACCGCTGTTCTTTTCCGGCTGCTTGGGCTGCCACGCGGTCGCTTGCTGATATTTCTTGCCCATGTCCAGCAGCGCGGGCAGGTCGGCGCGATTGCCATTGCGCTCATATTTGCTCAGCTCGTGTTCGTGGCTCATCTCGATGGCATCGAAGTTGCACACATCCACGCAGATGCCGCACAGGATACAGCGGGCGAGGTTAATCTCGAACTCGTCGATAATCTTGCGGCGTCGGCTCTTGCCCTCGGCGTGCAGCGGGTTGTCCTGCATCTTCGCGCTCATGCACTGCGTAGGGCAGTTGCGGATGCACACCATGCAGCCGGTGCAGTACGGCTCACCGACATCGCCGTCCCATGTCAGCGCGGGGAAGCCCATATATCGCGGCTGCACATCGAGCCGCTTGTCCGGCGCGGGATACTCGGCAGTAACCGGCTTGCGCCCCGCCGTCTTGAGCGTGATTTTCAGTCCATCGAGAAAGCCTAGCATATCGTGCGCCGTTCCTGGATTGCCTGTTTTGCCTTTGCTGTGCTGTTACTTAGCCGTCCCTGCGCTATGTCGTCGGTCCGCTGCGCTGTCATTATGCTACGCCAAGAATGCGATGCACGAATATGCGTGCATTAGTGCGCAGTTCGACCACTTTCGGGGCTTACAGAAAGTCTTAATAGTATTCGGCGTGCCACAGCGTCGCGGAGCCTTGGCGCGCATCGCCGGCGGCGAACTGCCGGTCGGACTTCGCAAGCATCTGTTGTATTGACTGAGTATGCGCCTTTGTGGTCATGATGAATCCCTTACGTTCGCGGGTATGCGCTTGCCGGGTTCGGCGCCGCTTGCGCCGTCCGTTCAACCTTGCTCAGGTCGCTCAACGCTATTCACGCCATTCTTCCCTGCGTCTTGTCGCGCCGTCTCGCCGCTATCGCCGCAGGCTTGCTGCGCTGTACACGGACACGGTGTTGCGCTCCATGCGCGTGCCGGCGTTGCGGACGATTATGTAGAAGGTTATGGCTAATGTTATCACAGACAGCAGCGACAACACCCAGAGAGGCAAGCCGTAGAACAGCACCGCGCCGACCAACACGATGTTGACGAACGACAGCGGTACTAGCAGCTTCCAACCGAACGACATCAGTTGGTCGATACGAAGGCGCGGGTATGTGCCACGAATCCAGAATATGACTAGGATGACGGCGTATGTCTTGACCATAAACCACAGCACGGAAAGCGCCGAGTGCGCCAATCCGTCGAATGGCATCGTGGGCCAGCCCCAGCCTCCGAGGAACAGCAGCGCCGTCAGCGCTGCTATCGTGAAGGTGTTGATGTACTCCGCGAGGAAGAACACCGCCCAGTGTGCGCCGCTGTATTCCACGAACGGACCGCCAACGACCTCGCTTTCCGCGTGGTGTATGTCGAACGGCGTGCGCCCTAGCTCGGCGAGACCCGCAGTCAGGAACAGGAACAGGCTCAGCGGCAGAATCAGCGCGTAGGCGAATGTGGATTGCGCAGCGACAATCTCGCGCAGGTTGAGCGTCTGCGCCAGCATCGCAATGGCGAGGACCGCCATGATGAATGGAATCTCGTAGCTGACGAGCTGCCCGGCGGCGCGAAGTCCGCCCAGCATCGCGTACTTATTCGCCGAGCTCCAGCCCGCCATCACAAGCCCCATCACCGACAGCACCGATATGGCTACGATGTAGAACAGCCCCAGGTCGAGGTTGGCGAGCGCGACATCGCGTGCGACAGGTATCGTAACCCACAGCAGGAACGCGGGCACGAACACTGCGAGCGGCGCAAGCCAGTAGATACGGCGGTCCGCCCAAGACGGCAGGATGTCTTCCTTGGAGACGAGCTTCATGGCGTCCGCGATGGGTTGCAGCGCGCCGTGAAAGCCCACGCGCATCGGCCCCATACGCATCTGTATGCGCGCCAAAGCCTTGCGCTCCAGCCAAGTGAGCACAAGCACCATCACCGATAGGAACACCAGCAACGCCGCCGCGCCCGCGACAATGTATAAGCCTTGTGTCGAGGTCATTTGTTCTTGCCTATCGATATTACCCAAGTAATTTTAGTGTGCGGGAATTATATCCTAAACTAGACAATGCCTTTGAAGTGGAGGATGGGACAATTGGAATGGTATTCCTGCAAGAGCGTGGATGCAGGAAGGGACGATATGAATGCTTACTGCGCCACCCAACCGCCGTCCACGACTACCTCACTGCCGGTTACATAGGACGATTCGTCGCTGGCAAGGTAAAGGGCAACGTTGGCGATTTCGATTGGCTCTGCGAACCTGCCTAGCGGGATGCGGGAAAGCGTGACCTCAGTGTACGAAGGGTCTCCGCGGCGGCTCTCGGTCATGGGGGTTGCGACCGGCCCGGGATGTATGGAGTTGGCGCGGATGCCGTCCGGCGCGAACTGTATCGCCGTGGACTTCGTCAGGATGCGAACCGCGCCTTTGGATGCATGATACTGAGCGCTGGTGATGTCAGTCGCCACGATGCCCAGCTGCGACGATATATTGATTATGGACCCGCCGCCCGCGTCTTGCATTGCCGGGATCGCCGCCTTCGTGCCGAGAAACACACCCTTGCCGTTGATGTCCAACACGCGCTCCCAGTCCTCGACGGCAGTGTCTTCTATCAAGCCGCCCATACCGCCGATGCCCGCGTTGTTCACCAGGATGTCCAGCCTGCCAAAGCGCGATACCGTTGCCGCGATGGCGTCCTGCCAGTTGGATTCGCCGGTTACATCAAGGTGGATGTAGAGGCAGTCGCCGCCGCTCTCGTTGATTTCGGCTTCGACCGCGTGTCCGTCGTCGTCGAGTATGTCACCGATTGCGACTTTCGCGCCCTCTCGGGCGAATAGGCGGGCTTCCTCCGCGCCCATGCCGCGCGCGCCGCCGCTGATGAATGCCACTTTGCCGTCGAGTCTGCCCATTGTGCCGCCTCCTTATAAAGTACGGTTTCGGTAGAGCGGTTACTGCCGTGTTCGTAGTGTATCATGGGCGCAGAAACTAACTGTGTGGAGTGCAGGCGCAACAGCGGCAAAGGAAGGTGTTGCCATGACAACGAAGACGCAATTGATGACAGCCGACGAACTGCTCGCCATGCCTGATGATGGCTACCGCTATGAGTTGATACGGGGAGAACTGATAAAGATGGCGCCTGCGGGACATGTGCATGGACGAGAAGGCAATAGGGTCAATGTAAGACTGTCTATGCATGTGTATGAGAACGGCTTGGGGGAAACTTATCTTGCCGAGACCGGCTTTGTGCTGACGAGGTCGCCGGATACTGTACTTGCGCCCGATGCGTCTTTTGTGCGCCGTGAACGAGTTGAAGAGGTTGGAGATGTTCCAGGCTACTTCCCTGGCCCGCCGGACCTTGCAGTTGAAGTGATTTCACCCAATGACCGTCTTACGGAAGTCGCGGCGAAGGTCGCCGACTGGCTCGACCATGGCACGCTCATGGTCATCGTGGTGAACCCGCGCAACCATACGGCGCAGGTCCACACGCCCGACGGCGTAACATCGCTCACCGAAGGCGACACGCTGGACGGCGGCGATGTGCTGCCCGGGTGGAGCATGCCCGTCGCTGATATTTTCGGCAAGTAACTTACATTGATGGACATGATGGGCGGGATTGCTGGGGATGTGAGGGGTGCGGGCTAGGGCAATTGACGCTGTGCGGCGGACTTTGTAGCATGCGCTGAAATCTCTAATTTGCGCGCGATTGCGGAGGCGATATTATGGGCAGGCAAGATACCGAACTTATGGGGCACCTAATGCGGCGTGCGGGCTTCGGCGCGAGTCGCAACGAGATTGAAGAACGCGTGCAACACGGCTACGCAGCGACCGTCGATGAGCTGCTAGACCCCGGCGATGCGCAGTGGCTCGGCGACTTTATCGTGCGGCGCTTCGACTTGGAAGCGTCAGGGATGATCAACTATCCCGGCGCAGCGCGAAAATGGCTGTATCGCATGGTTACATCCACCGCGCCGCTGCAGGAGAAAATGACGCTCTTCTGGCACGGCATCTTCGCCACGGGCATGCCGAAAGTCGTCGTTGGCAAGGTGCTGTCCGATCAGGTGGACATGTTCCGGCGATACGGCATGGGCAAGTTCGACCGGCTGCTGCTGGAACTCGCCAAGAACCCGGCGATGATTGTCTGGCTGGACAATCAAGACAACCACAAAGACGCCATCAACGAAAACTGGGGACGCGAACTGCTCGAGCTGTTTTCCATGGGCGTGGGCAACTACTCGGAGCAGGACATCAAGGAGTGTGCGCGGGCGTTCACCGGCTGGACAATCGGCAACACCGAGTACATGATGGTGCGCGCCGAACGCGATTCGGACTGGCCATACGGCAGGATAGACTACTACTTCGAGTATCGCGCCGAAGACCACGACGAAGGCGAAAAGACATTCCTCGGGCAGACGGGCAACTTCGACGGCGAAGACATCATCGACATCATCTGCCGTCAGGAAGCCACCGCCCGCTTCATCGCGCGGCACCTGTATCACTTCTTCGTCGCGGACGAGCCGCCCGTGCCGTCTTGGCCCTACACGCCGCCGCGCGATGAACACGCCATCGACACGCTTGCTCAGGCATATTTCGACAGCGACTACGACATCACCGAGATGTTGCGCGTGCTGTTAAATTCGGACTTCTTCAAGGCGGAGAACGCGCGCTACGAAAAGGTCAAGGGGCCGGCGGAGTTCGCCGTTGGCATACTGCGAATGACGCGCGAGTTCGAGATACCGAACCGCGAGATGATAAACAGGTTCCGTCAGATAAACTGGATGGGGCAGGAGCTGAACAACCCGCCAAGCGTTGAGGGCTGGCACCAGGGGCTGGAGTGGATAGACACCGGCACGCTGATGGAGCGCATCAACTTCGCGTCCGAGCAGCTCGGCGACCTGAGCAAGCCGGGCGTGCGGCAGATGGTGGACAGCATCGTGGCAGATAGCAACGGCGGCGCGTCTGATGGCAGCGTGTCTGGCGGCAACGGCGCGCGCTCGGAGGCGATGGTCAGCCGCTGCCTAGAGCAGATGGGCGAGCTGTCCGTGTCCGACGACACCCGCACCGCGCTGCGTTCCATCGCCGGCCAAGACGGCGACGCACGGCAGAACGTCGCACAGATGCTCCGCCTAACCGCCGCATCCGAAGAGTTCCAGCGGAGTTAGTGTGTCAGTCGGTCAGTCAATCAGTTCGTCAGTCCTTCCCCTCTATGGAAGGTTAGTCAATCAGTTCCTTCCCCCAAAGGGGGAAGCCTAGGATGGGGGCTAATATGAGCAAGCAGGATAGCGTTCTCGAATACGACCTGACCATCGGGCTGATTGCGATGGAGGGTCGCGGCTTTGAGTATCCGACAGACTTGGTTGCCGCGGAGAACGGCAGGCTGTATGTCGCCAACCGCGCGCGCGACCTTGGCGAGCGTGGCGTGCGCGTTACCGTAACGGACATCGACAGCGGCTATTACGGCACATTCGCGCACCACGGCACCGGCGGCGGCAACATGATTTCCCCAATGTGCATCGCCAAAGACGGGCAGGGGCGGCTGTACATCACTGACGACTACACGCACAGCGTCAGCGTATTCGACTTCGATGGCAACTTCATTCGCCGCTGGGGTTCGCGCGGCGGCGGCAATGGCGAGTTCAACGGACCATCCGGTATCGACACAGACTCCGATGGCAACATCTACATCACGGATACGCACAACAACCGCATCCAGAAGTTCACTTCCGGCGGCGAGTTCGTCCTCGCATTCGGCTCGCGCGGCGGATGCAGCGGCGAGTTCGAGATGCCTTGGGGCGTAACCGTCGCGCCCAGCGGCGACCTGTACATCGCAGACTGGGGCAATGACCGCATCCAGCGATTCTCGTCCGCAGGCGAGTTCGTCGCATCCTACGGCAGACCGGGCAGCGGAGACGGCGAGCTGCTGCGTCCGTCCGGACTCGCGGTCGATGAGCGCGGGTATATGTATGTGTCCGACTGGGGCAACGAGCGCGTGCAGGTGTTTGACGCAAGCGGCGCGTTCTTGCAAAGTTTGCGCGGCGAGGCGGGTTTGTCGAAGTGGGCGGCGAACTTCTTGGAAGTCAACCGCGAAGAGGGCGAAGCGCGCGCCAAGTCCAACCTTGAGCCGTCGCTAGAAGTGGACGACGCCGACGACCCGCACACGCAGTCAGGCTACATCGAAAAGTACTTCTGGGCGCCCATGTCCGTCAAGCTAGACACCGCCGGCCGAGTGTATGTTACGGACGGAAACCGGCACAGGATACAGGTGTACCGGCGGGTATAGGGCTAACAGGATGGGGAGGATTTAGCGATATGGCGACGACAGCGCGGTTGATGACGGCGGAAGAGCTGCTGGAAATGCCGGACGACGGGTTTCGGTATGAGCTGGTGAGGGGGGAACTGGTACAGATTATGGGAACAGGCTTGGAGCATGCTTACATCGCGGACAACTGTTATGGGAGCATTAGAGATTATGTCATGGGCGCAAATCTTGGCAGGGTGTTTTCCAGCCAGTTGAGTTACATATTGGCGCGCGACCCTGACACGGTGCGAATACCTGACCTCGGCTTCATTCGGCGCGAGAGGTTGGAAACCGTAGGCGTGATACAAGGCTACTTCCCCGGCGCGCCCGACCTCGCAATTGAGGTAATATCACCCAGCAACTCCTACTCGGACGTGGCGGAGAAAGTATTCGATTACCTGGTGGCGGGAACGTTAATGGTAATCGTGCTGGAGCCGCGTACTCATACGGTCAGCGTTCATCGCTCTCCGACGGATATTGTCGCGCTGACGGAAGCGGACACGCTGGACGGCGGGGATGTGGTCCCGGGCTGGCGCATGGCGGTGTCGGAGATTTTTGAGTAGGGTCTTACATGGATGAATAGGATAGACAGGATTTATCCCATCTATCCTGCCCATTCTGTTAGCCCTACCCTGCTACGAACGCCCTGCCTGCCGCCAGAAATGCGTAGTCGGCACGCATTGATGCCATTACATCGTCTGCCATTTGCCTGCCTGCGGCGTGGACGGCGTCTCGCACTGTCACCTCGAACTGCTGCACATCCGGGTGGTTCGGCTGCCCTTGCAAGCCCATTGACTGCGCGATGTCCTGCGCGCCGGACGCGAATAAGTCGATGCCCTCTACCGACAGGATGTCGTCCAAGTTGTCCAACACTTCGATGTCCTCGAGTTGCGCGATGACTAGGATGTTGTCGTTAGTGTGCGCCATGTAGTCCACGCCCGATGGGAAATCTCCGAAGTACGCGCCGCGACCGGAGCCGAAGCTGCGATGACCACGCGGCACATATCGGCATGCGTCCGCGAGCTGCCGCGCACGGTCGCCGTTGACGATGTGCGGTCCCGTGATGCCCATAATGCCCCTGTCCAAAAAGCGCAGTATCGTCGGATGCTCAATGTCCGGCACGCGCGCCATCGGCGTCAGCCCCGCCATATCCGCAAACCGGCACAGGTCGTCGAGCATATCGACAGTGAACGGCCCATGCTCGCTGTCGAACGACACGAAGTCGAACCCCGCGCGTCCCGCAATCTCAATCAGCGTAGGCGACGCGAACGAAAATCCGCAACCGTACGCCATCTCTCCCGCTTTCATCTTCGTTACAACATTGTTGACACGCATTTCACACTCCATAGATTAGCGGTGGTCAATTCACAGTTGTCAGTCGTGAGTTTGGGGGCGATGCGCGCGCTTGTCAAGTGCCAAGTCTGACATGGATTAACAAGAAATTAGAGGGAGAAAATCCGTTGACGGGGCACGGCACTTATTGCTATCTTGGATACAACAAGTAAAGAACGATTGTACTATTTACGCTAGTGTATCAAAGCACGGTGCAAGGTTAAGGAGACGCTACGAATATATGGATTACGCAGTACAGACGCACGGGATTTGCCGGACTTTTGGCGATGTGAAGGCGGTTGATTCGATTGACCTGAGCATTCCCAAGGGCGAGATTTACGGCTTTTTAGGGCCGAACGGCGCGGGCAAGACTACTCTTGTGCGCATGCTCATCACGCTGCTGCTGCCGAGCGCGGGCAGCGCGACTGTCGCCGGCTGCGATGTTGTCAGCGATGCGAACGCTGTCCGGCTGCGTATCGGCGCCGCGCTGCAGGACGCCGCGCTCGACCTGAAGCAGACGGGTCGCGAGCTGCTGAAATTGCAGGGTAGGCTGTACGGGCTGAACCGCCGCGAACTCGACACGCGGCTAGACGACCTCGCCGGGCTGGTGGACATCGGGGATGCGCTTGACCGCTTTATCGGCACATATTCCGGCGGCATGAAGCGGCGGCTCGACCTCGCGGCATCGCTGATACACAACCCGGAAGTACTGTTTCTCGATGAGCCTACCACCGGGCTAGACCCCATCAGCCGCGCGCGCGTCTGGGAAGAGGTGCAGCGCATCAACAAAGAACTGTCGGTGACGATATTCCTGACCACGCAGTATCTCGAAGAGGCTGACGCGCTTGCGGACCGCGTGGGAATCATCAGCCAGGGCAGGCTGATGGCGGAAGGCACGCCCGCCGAGCTGAAGCGCTCATTAGGCAACGATGTGATTTTCGTTCAGATGGACGGCGACGCGGATGAAGCAAGGGACGCCGTAGCCGAAGTGGACGGCGTAGTCGATGTGGACGCATCGGGCGGCGAGCTCATCATCCATGTGGTCAACGGAGCGGCGCACATCAGCGATGTCGCACTGGCTCTGAACGCCCATCATGTGAAAGTAACCGAGTTGACGCTGCGAACGCCAACGCTCGACGACGTATTCCTCAGCGTCGCGGGCGCGCGCATGGAGCAGGAAGCGGAGTAGGTCTGTCAGTGCGTCAGTGATGTGATGTGGTTCGACAAACTCACCACGAACGATTAGAGGCATTACCGACGCACTGACAGACTGAACGACTGACGCACTGAAATACTTCCGAAGGAGATACAGAATTGAGCCAAGCAGTAATGACTACGCCCACCGCGCCGCGAATTCGCGCCAGACGCGCGGGCTTTCTCCGCGATGTGCTGTCCGTGGCGATTCGTGCGCTGCGAGGCATCCCGCGCGACCCGGAGGCGATATACCCCGCGCTCATAATCCCGGTGTTCTTCTACGCCATCAATATCGGGGCATTGCAGGATGTCGCCGAGCGCATTCCCGGTCTCGATTACAAGGCGTTTCAGTTGCCGGTGGGCATCATCTTCGCCGTGACAGGCGTCTCTCGCGCCGTGACGATGGTAACGGACATTCAGTCGGGCTATTTCGACCGCCTTTCGCTGACGCCGATAAACCGGCTGGCGATGCTGCTGGGCTTCACGGTCGCAGACTTCGTGCTGGTCATCGCACTGACGCTGCCGGTCGTGCTACTCGGCTTCATCGTGGGCGTCAGGTTCGAGTCAGGCATACTGGGGCTGCTGCTGTTCGTGGCGCTATCGGGGCTATGGGGGCTAGCGTACACGGGCTTTCCGTACGCCATCGCGTTCAAGACGGGCAACCCGGCCGCCGTCAATTCGAGCTTCTTGCTGTTCTTTCCGTTCGTGTTCCTGACAACCGTGTTCGTGCCGCGCGAGGCGATGACCGGCTGGCTGGCGACAGTCGCCATATTCAACCCGGTTACATACCTGCTGGACGCGCTGCGCTCGCTCATCAGCGTGGGCTGGGACTTCGCGGCGCTGCTGAAAGGCATAGGCGCAATCGCGCTGGTCGGCACGGTGAGCGGCACGCTGGCGCTCACGACACTGCGCGGCAGAACCCGGCGCAAGTAGCCTCCTATCTAACAAAGACGATTTCACAAATGGAATTTGTACCTGTCATTTGCGATCTATCCCTGTCATTTCGAGCGAAGCGAGAAATCTAAAGTCGGAAATAGGTTTGCACATGCAACGATCCCTGCCTTCGCAGGGACATGCTTCAGATTCCTCACTGCGTTCGGAATGACAAGAAGAACGCGGAATGACAAAGGCAGCGAGGAATGACAACAATGGGCATTCGTGAAATCGTTTCTATCTAACAAGATGGACAAGATGGGTAGGATGTGTAGAATATGGGTGTGAAGCGGATTATGTCCGCCTCAATTACCGCCCTTTCCCCTCGCAGCGAGGTTCGCTTATGGTTACGACAACGAAACTGGTAACGGCTGACGAACTGCTTGCCATGCCGGACGACGGCTTTCGCTACGAACTGGTGAGGGGAGAGCTTAGGAAGATGGCGCCTGCAGGACGCGTGCATGGGAAACGAGGCAATAGAGTAAATGTAAGCCTGTCTCTGTATGTATATGAGAACGATCTGGGAGAGACTTATCTTGCCGAGACGGGCTTCCATCTTGAAACCGATCCTGACCATGTACTTGCCCCGGACGGGGCCTTTGTGAGCAAGGAACGTGAGGAGGCTACTCCTGAAGCGGGCGGATTCTTTCCCGGCCATCCCGACCTAGTAATCGAAGTCATTTCACCCAGCGACCGATATACCGAAGTTGAAGAGAAAGTCAAAGAATGGTTCAATGCCGGTACGCGGATGGTCATCGTGGTTAACCCGCGCAACCGCACGGTGAGGGTATATCGCTCGCTTGCCGACTCTGACCTGCTGGCGGAAGCGGACACGCTGGACGGCGGCGAAGTCGTACCCGGCTGGCGATTGCCGGTAGCCGATATATTTTCCTAGAAACCGACCGATTACAATCGTCCACACTGAACCATCGGGAGGGACAGCCATGAAAATACTGCTCATCGCCACCAATCAGGCAGACCGATTTATGGATCGCATGGTGGTGCGCCCCGTGCCCATCGGCTTGGCGTACCTCGCTGCGAGCGTGGACGAAGAGCGCCACACGCTCCGAGTGCTCGACCTGATGTTTGCGGACGATGCCGTATCGCAAGTCGCCGACGCGGTGAGCGAGTTTGAGCCGGACCTCATCGGGCTGTCCATCCGCAACCTCGACAATCAGAGCAGCCTCAACCCGGTGTGGAACTTGCCCGCCGTGCGCGACATCATAGATCGCATACGGCAAATCAGCGCCGCGAAGACGCTTGTTGGCGGCCCCGCGTTCAGCATCCTGCCGTCCGAATGCATGGATTATGTCGGCGCGGACTTGGGCATCGCCGGTGACGCTGCCGAAGCGTTCGCCACGCTGGTAGAGCGCCTCGACAACGGCGCGGACTACCGCGACATACCGGGAATCGTGTACCGCGACGACGCCAACGACGGGCAGATAGTCGTCAGCGAGGGCAGATTCACATCGAACTTCCACCGCTCGCCGCGCCTAGATTTGCTGGATATGCGCGCCTACAACGGCTCCGGATTCGGCGTGGGCGTGGTTACCAAACTGGCGCAGTCGTACTACCCGACGCCGGGCGCGAACTACAGCGGCGACGATTGGCGCATCCGCGATCCACAAGAAGTAGTGGACGAAATCCGCGCGCTCGACGACGATTTCGGCATAAACAAGGTGTTCTTCATCGACAGCGGCTTCAACATCCCAGCCGAGCACGCCAAGGCGACCTGCCGCGCGATTATCGACGCCGGTGCGCGCGTGCGCTGGAACAGCTACGTGCGCCCGTCCGAAGACGCCGACGCCGAGCTTATGTCGCTGATGAAGCAGTCCGGTTGCTCGCTCGCGCTGATGGCGGAAGGCGGACGCGGCGGAGAGGGTCTCGACGACAGGCTGGCAGGCTTGGAGCGTATGGCAGACTTGTGCCGGGACGCAGGCTTGCCGTTCACGATGAATGTAACATTCGGCGAGCCGGGCGAGACAAAAGCGTCCGTAGAGCGCAAGCTAGACTTCCTGAAGCGCGTGAAGTCCGTGTTCGCGGTGCTGCGCGTAGGCACGCGAGTCTTGCCCAACACCGCCGTAGCGCAAACAGCCCTCGCCGAAGGACAAATAGCCTCCGAATCCGAGCTTATGCGCCCAACGTTCTACATTGAACCCCAAGTGCGAGATTGGCTCGCCGACCACCTCCGCGAAGCGGCAACCGACTATCCGCGCTGGAATCTGATGTAGATGATTAGATTGATTTGTGCCTCCGAACCTGCTGTCAGGAGACTACATGCTTAAAGCTAAAGTTGCAGCACATCTTATCTTGGTGAACGGCCGCAACGAGATTCTCATGCTGCGGAGATTCAACACGGGATTCAAGGATGGCGAGTATGGTCTCGTTGCTGGTCATGTGGAGGATGGGGAGAGCCTGAAGAGTGCGATGATAAGGGAGGCGCGCGAGGAAGCGAGCATTGTCTTGTCGCCCGATGAGATGGAAGTTGTCGGTGTAATCCCTTCTCTTTTCGATGAGTATGTGTACTTCTTCTTAAGCGTTGATGGTTGGTGTGGCGACGCCAAGAACATGGAACCTGACAAGTGCGATGATATGAGGTGGTTCCACCTTGGAGACCTTCCTGAGAATACAGTGTCTTACATTAGGCAGGCGATCGGGAATTATGTCGATGGGAAGTGGTTCAGCGAGATCAAAGCTGCTGACATTTAGCGCTTCTCCACCAATTCTCAACAACGCCTGACTCGGAAATTTTCCGTTGTTCTGCAGACGTCGTGAATTCACCAAGTTCGGTCGTCTGCGCGCCTTCATCTCGGGCAATCCATGCATTCTATACCACAGCCTCAGTGCCTCATATTCGCCGTTGACAGTGCCCTTAGTACAAGATATAGTGGTGGCATTATCACAAAACGCGATATATTGTATGTTTTCTAATACTTTAGATAGATAAAGTTTAATGCGCTGTCCTTACTGCGATTGCTCCAATACGAAGGTTGTGGACTCGCGAGAGTCCGGCGTTAGCATACGCCGGCGGCGCGAGTGTTCGCTCTGCGGCAGGCGATTTACGACATACGAGCGCGCGCAGATGAAGTCCATGATGGTCGTCAAGCGCGACGGCAGACGCGAGGAGTTCAGCCGCGACAAACTCTGGGCGAGCCTCACGAAGGCGTGCGCCAAGCGTCCGCTCACGGTCGGCAGCATCGACAAAGTGATCGACGAAATAGAGGCGCACCTGTCCGAGCAGAGCAAGGCGGAGTTCCCGTCGCAGTCCATCGGCGCAATGGTGATGTCCAGGCTGTCGAGCTTGGATCAGGTCGCGTACATTCGCTTCGCCAGCGTCTATCTCGACTTCGGCGATGTGGAAAGCTTCAAGACGGAAATCGACGCGCTGCTCGACACCGGCGCGATGCGCAACGGCAACTCCGACATCAACCAGCTCGCCCTGTTGGACGGCGACATCGCCGCATCCGCGCCCTCGCCGGAAAGCACGGCGCACCCGCATGCAAAACCGCCTGCCTAGCGCCTGAAGTATCTCTGTTCCCTGCCACTCTACTTCAAGAGTCCCTTCCTAATTGCTAGGAGCTCATGATGGAAGAAATCTAGGATGGGGTAAGGAACAAATCGGACAACATTTGCCTAATATGGCTGTTCCAATTTACGAATATGCGTGCTAAAATAACAGTCCGCCTGATATGGAATGACTAGACTGCATGAGAATGAATAGCAACAGAATTGATGGAAATATCGTCAGATTTTCCTGAAATCTGTGGAAAAAACACAACGAAATCGAGACTCAAATAGGGTATTTTTTATTTTCAGTCAGAAATATGACAACGGATTTGGCGCAACGATCAATCGCAATTCGGCGCAATTCGGCGCAATTCGGTTCGATGCGGCAAGGAAGAAGGGGCTGTGTTAAAGGAACGCAACACTAACAGTTCTGACGGTGGATACACGCATCAGGCGGCGCGCGATGCCGACCTGCGGCGGGCGCTCGCAGAGCATGGCATCGCAAGCGAGCATATCAACGAGGTGCTCGCCCAGCTGAATGTCCTTGCGGCTGCGCCTGCAAACGACGCGGCAACCGAGAACGGTAGCAACGGCAGTGGCGCGTATAGCAGCAATGCCAACGGCAGCGACGCATTACCGCGCTCTGCGGCGCTGTCCGAGAACGCGCGCATCATCATGCAGCAGCGCTACCTGATGAAAGGCGACGACGGCGAGCCGGTCGAAGACCCGGACGGGCTGTTCCACCGCGTATCCAACGCCGTGGCGCAGGGAGAAATGCCGGAAGCCCGCAAGGTTTGGGCACGCCGCTACTACGAGCTGATGACGTCGCTAAAGTTTCTACCGAACTCGCCGACGCTGGTCAACGCGGGCACCGGCGGGCGAGGATGCCTGTCCGCCTGCTTCGTGGTATCGCCCGACGACAATATGAACTCCATCATGCAGGTCGCCAGCGACGCCGCGATGATAGAGAAGTGGGGCGGCGGCATCGGCTTCGGCTTCTCGCGCTTGCGTCCCAGACGCGACCGTATCGCCACCACACACGGCGAGGCTTGCGGGCCCATCGCGGTGATGAAGCTATACTCGTCCGTCGGCGCAACGCTCACGCAGGGCGCGTTCCGGCTGGGCGCGCACATGGGGCAGCTCAGCATCACGCACCCCGATGTGCGCGAGTTCATTCACTGCAAGGACAACGACGACACTCTGCAAAACTTCAACATATCGGTGCAGATTACCGACGACTTCATGCGCGCCGTGAACAACGACGAAGATTGGTCGTTCTACAACCCGCGCGACACGGGCGACGGTCCGGTCAACGAGGTTGTGGACACGGTTCGCGCGCGCGACCTGTGGCGCGAAATCTGCGAATCCGCGTGGAAGACCGGCGACCCCGGCGTGGTCTTCATCGACCGCGTCTGGGACACGCAGCCCAACCCGCAGATGGGCGACATCCAGACGAGCAACCCGTGCGGTGAAGAGTTCTTGGAGAACTACGGCAACTGCTGCCTTGGCTCTATCAACCTTGACAAGCATGTGACCGCCGGCGGCTTCGACTACGACAGTCTCGAAGATACGGTGCGGACGGCGGTGCGCTTCCTCGACGATGTTATCGAAGTCAACCAGTTCCCGATGCCGAAACTGCGCGAGGTGAATCTCGCCACGCGGCGCATCGGTCTGGGCGTGATGGGCTGGGCGGACGCGCTCATCCGCATGGGTGTGCCATACGACTCGCCGCGCGCGCTGCAGCTCACCGAAGAGGTGGCGGGCTTCATGAACAAAACGGCGTGGGACGAATCCGCGCGGCTCGCCGCAGAGCGCGGTCCGTTCCCCGAGTACGAAGACTCCGCGCTCAAGACTCGTGGATTGCCGCCCGTTCGCAACTCCAGCGTCATAACCATCGCGCCGACCGGCACGATAAGCCGTCTCGCGGATTGCTCGTCCGGCATCGAGCCGCACTTCGCCAACGCGTGGTGGTCGAATGTGCTGTGGAAGGGCAGCGACGGCGCGGGTGAAGCGGCCGAACGCCTGCTGGACGCGCCGAAGTCGGTCTGGGAAGCATTGCGAGAGCGTCTGGACGACGAGGAGCAGGTACGCGCCGTGCTGGAGCAGCTCGCGGACGCGCCCGCCGACGCAGAGCGCATATTCACCGAGAACGGAATCGACCCGGCGCACTTCCGCACCTCCATGCTCATCAGCCCGGAGGCGCATGTGCGGATGCAGGCGGCGTGGCAGAAGTATGTAACGAACTCGGTATCGAAGACCATCAACCTACCCAACAGCGCAACCATCGAGGATGTCGAAGCTGCCTATTATCTGGCGTGGCAGACGGAATGCAAGGCGGTTACGGTGTATCGCGACGGCTCTAAGTCGATGCAGGTATTGGAGACAGGCAAGGACTCCGACACCGCGGACGATGCCGTCGCGGGAGACGCGAACATGGACAAGAACGGCTTCCTCGTGCCGCGCGAGCGTCCTACGGCGGTGCTGGGCATAACGGAGCGCGTTCGCACCGGGCACGGCACGATGTATGTAACCGTGAACTTCGACAACGACAATATGCCGTTCGAGCTGTTCACCGCCATCGGCAAGGCGGGCGGCAGCGAGCCGGCGCACCTCGAAGGACTGTCGCGCATGGTGACGCTGTGCCTACGCTCCGGCATCGACCCGAACGCGATAATCTACCACCTGAGCGGCATCACATCCGAGCCGATGTGGGACAACGGCGTGCTAATCCGCTCGGCGGAAGACGGCGTGGCGCATGTTCTGAAGAAGCACCTGAACGGCCCGAACAACCCGGGCGAATCGGGCGCGAAGAGCGACGGCGCGGCGCAGCTGGGCTTGTTCACCACGCCGAAGTTCGCCGAATCCGGCGCGACGTATGCGCCGAGCGCAGGGCAAGCGGACGCGGCGCAGCCGAGCGGCGACTATCAGCGCATGCATCTGCGCGCCGACTGCGCCACATGCCCTGGCCGCGTCATCCATCAAGAAGGCTGCCTGCGCTGCTTGGATTGCGGCTATACGAAGTGTGAATAGGGAGTAGCGCTGCTGACAGTTAAAAGAGGGACAGGTTTGCATGCCTGTCCCTCTTTTCTTACACGGCAATGTCAAAAGGCAGATCGCTTATGTCGCGCAGACGGTTGCCCTCTACCATGACTTCCAACATCTCCGACTGGTCTTCCATCTGCGGGTTAGTCCTGCAGACCTCATGTAGTTCGTCTAACGCAAAGTGATATACGCAGTCTATGTCGCCTGTGCCGAGGGCGAGGGACGCAATCCGCATCGGCAAGGGTTCAGCCGTTACCGCCACGATGTGTGGCAGATTTCCCTTGCGATTGCGAATTAGGTTAAGCGCTTCCGTCCGCGTATTCTGAGAACGGTCGCTACGAATTGTCCATTTGCACGATATGCTCGCATGCAATGTGGGATGCGGCGTGGACTGATTAGCGGATAGGAAAGGAGTGCGAGTCGCGCTACCCGAGTCGTCCAGAAAGTCTCTGCCGTTATTCGCTTCTTCCTGAGTTACCGGATGACGAGCGATGACTATGTCAGGCGTAACAATATATCCGTGCCCAAGCGCCGCAGACAGTGCCTGATTTTTGCTAACAAGCGAAGCGAGGCTTTCCAGATGCTGATATTGGGTGAAATTGGAAATCTGCGTCTGATTAGTCAGATATTGCCAACTGCCCGGTCGCAAATGTTGGATAGCCGTAAAAGCGCTTTCGATAAACTCACAGGTGAGGTTTTCGAACAAGTTTCCTGCTGTCTGCCCGGTAATCTTCGGACTCGTACGGAGCGGAATGCCTATCAACTCCGCGATTCCGCTTGCGATTAGTCTGCTCGACTGGCTGCTGACATCTGCAAAGTTGGGGTATAGACTACCGTTTCTTTCGGAATATCGGACTATGTCAGAACCGATTTTGGAATGATAAGTGTCGCGTAGTTCTGAAAGCGTGTACATAGGCGCAATCATCCGTGGAGCGGCTCAGTTAGATGGGCAGGGATTGTCGCACGCCCTTGCCTAGGCGTGCGCCGGACTGCGCCGCGTATTGCTCGTTCAACTCGATGAGGACAGCGCGACGGTTGGCTTCTATTGCCGCTACGCCAGTAGTTCCTGAGCCTGAAAACGGGTCGAGAATCAGATCGTGAGGACGGCTCCCTAGCAGTATGCAGCGCCTAGACAGTTCTCTTGGAAAAGTAGCAGGATGTGGCTTGCCACTCGCGTCTGGTCCTAGTACCCAATAATTTCTGAGGTTCGCGCCAGTTTCTTCTCGCACCGCCTGGTTATCGTAGTAGTATCTCGCAGTTTTGGAGAATAGGAATACTTCCTCTGTAGCGTTTGACGGTCGATTCTTGACACTTTCCGGCATGGGCGCTTTCTTCACCCATGTTATGTTTGAGCGCAGTATCCAGCCGTCTTCTTGCAGCGCGAACGCCACGCGCCAAGGCAATCCCATCAGATCGCGGTCCTTAAGCCCCCAACAGCCCGGCACCTTGCAATTGCGCTTTTGGATGAGTTTCCTGGTATTGCCCACTCGTGCATTTGGACCGTGCCTGCCAACCCCGCCGTTGCGCGCGTATCCGTCACCGACATTCAGCCATAAAGTGCCGTCATCAGTCAGCGTTCTTCTAACCTCACGGAAGATTGCGACAAGGTTTTTCACATAGTCTTCGGGAGTGTCTTCAGCGCCTATTTGGTCGGAGTGCTGGTAGTCTCTCAATCCCCAGTAAGGCGGTGAAGTAACACAGCATTGGACGGATTGTGAGGCGATGCAGGGCAATATATCCCTGTTATCGCCCACCAACACTTCGACATTGGCAGGTTTAGAGTTGCTCGTACCTATATTGCTATCGTCAACCATAGCGCGCTCCCAAACTGTTGTCTCATTCTAGTATGATCAACATTCCGCGTCAAAGGCGCGTGTGGTCGTAATAGTTGGCATTCTCATGTCCTACCCCGTCTTAACCTTCCATCCAAAAATGGAAGCAACTGCCACAACATTCATCACTGCCAGCCGATAGGTTATAGGTTATAATGAGCGGGTATGCGGTTGGATGATGGGTTTTGGGACGATGTAGCTTTGCGCGAGGTACTTCTTATGAGCGAACGGCCACTGATGGCGATTACTATGGGCGATGCGGCGGGGATTGGCGCGGAGGTTACCGCGAAGGCGCTACAGGATGAATGGGTCTATGAGAAAACGCGGCCGTTTGTCGTGGGCAGCGCTGCCGCGATGAATGCCGCCCTCGAGCTTATCGGCGCATCCGGCACGGCGCGCGTCGCGCACTCGGTCGAGGATGTCGCCGGAGAGCACGGGAACATCGATGTGCTGGACTTGGAAAACCTCGACTATGGCGCGATCGAGTATGGCAAACTGTCAGAGGCGGCGGGCAAGGCGTCCGTCGAGTGGATTCTGCGCGCGGGCGAACTCGCCAGCAGCGGCGCGGTGCAAGCCATCGCCACCGCGCCCATCAATAAGGAAGCGTGCAGCCTCGCCGGATACACCGACATAGGGCATATGGAGATTTTCCAGAGCCAGACGGGCGCGAAGGAAGTCGCCACGATGCTCACCGCGAACACGCTGCGCGTCGTGCACCTGACCACGCACCGCTCGCTGCGTATCGCCTGCGACTATGTTACCAAGGACAATGTGCTTGCCAAGCTGCGCCTCACCGACGAGTGCTTCAAGCGCTGGGGCTTCCCTGCACCGCGCATCGGCGTCGCCGCGCTCAACCCGCATTCCAGCGACGGCGGCTTGCTGGGCGACGAAGAAGCATTGCAAATTACCCCCGCTGTGGAGGCGGCGCGCGCCGAGGGCATCAACGCCACCGGTCCCGTGCCTGCCGACAGTGTTTTCCCACAGGCGATCGACGGCAAGTACGACGCGGTGCTCGCGATGTACCACGACCAAGGGCATATCCCCATCAAGGTGCACGACTTCGCCAAGAGCATCAGCGTCAACCTAGGGCTGCCGTTCATCCGCACATCGGTTGACCACGGCACGGCATTCGACATCGCGGGCAAGGGCATCGCAGACGCGGAAAGCATGCTGGAATCCATCCGCGTCGCCGTGTCGCTCGCCAGCGACAGCAAACTGCCTTAAGAGTTCTCAGTGTTCAGTTAGCAGTATTCAGTGCGATGTTTGCTAACAGCATATGGACGGAAGGACTTGCGGATATGGCAACCAATGAGCAACGCCTATCATCACTGGAACAGAAAATTGAGAACGAACAGGAATGGCGTCGCGATATGGTAGCGTGGTTTGACAAGCGTTTTGACCGGCTGGAAAGCAACCATCGATGGCTATTCGGCTTGCTGATAACGATACTCGTTGCCATCATCGCCAGCAACCGGATTGGCTAGACCGACTTTCAGCGACGGGATAGTTCCCGTTAGCGTTGTGAATACGGACAGGGTTATTCGGGTATCTTGTCCAACCATTTAGATTATGTCTTGGGGCGTTGAAATGAAATTGGCATTCATCGGCGGCGGCGTGATGGCGGAATCGATTATCGGCGGCGTGCTTGCCGCCGGGCTGACGCCACCGCAGGACATCGGCGTGGGCGAGCCTATAGCCACGCGCCGCGACTACCTGACGCAGACACACGGCATTAAAGCATTCGCCGCCAACGCGGACGCCATCGACGGCGCGGATTTGGTGATTCTCGCGGTCAAGCCGCAGGCGCTGTCCGAAGTACTCGTATCGGTCGGCAAATCGATGGCGCCGGCGCAGACGCTCGCATCCATCGTGGCAGGCGCGACTATGGACACTCTGCTCGGCGGGCTGAACGGGCAGGGCGCGGTGATACGCATTATGCCCAACACGCCGGCGCAAATCGGCGCGGGAATGAGCGTGTGGACGGCGACCGGCGCGGTGTCGCAGCCGATGCGCGAGGCAGTGGGCGACATCCTGCGCACTCTCGGCGACGAGGTCTATGTGCCGGACGAAAAGCTAATAGACATGTCCACCGCGCTCAGCGCGAGCGGCCCGGCGTATGTGTTCCTGTTCATCGAAGCGCTGATAGACGCGGGCGTGTATCTGGGCATGGCGCGCGATATGGCACGGCGGCTGGCGTTGCAGACCGTATTGGGTAGCACGCAGCTGGTGCAAGAGACGGGCAAGCATCCGGCGGAACTCAAGGACATGGTGACATCGCCGGGCGGCACTACGATAGCGGCGTTGCGTGCGATGGAAAGCGAAGGGTTCCGCGCCGCCGTGCTGGATGGAGTAATCGCTGCCTACGACAAGTCGCAGGAGCTGGGGAAGAAGTAAATGACCGCGTATCTGTCAATTTTCATCACCATCCTTTTTTACTTTCTTTGGGCGGCGATATTGGGGCGAGTCATAATCTCATGGATCAACCTGTCGCCGGATAATCCGATTGTGCAGGTTCTCTACGGCATTACGGAACCCATACTCGGACCAATACGCCGAGTGCTGCCCTCGACAGGCATGCTAGATCTGTCGCCAATGGTCGCGCTAATCATAATGATAATAGTCGAGCGTATTCTGCGAAGCCTGCTATAGCCGACGCGACTTAACATCGATGGACAGGATGGGAAGGATGGGATAGCCCATCCCCCAGCCTATCCAGCCTATCCATCTTGTTAGCCTCCGTTCCCAATCGGCGTGGGCAAAGGGAACTGACCGACTGACATACTGACTAACTACTCCCCAGCGGCGGCAGATTCATCTCGCGGCGCACTTCGTCTATGGTCATTATGCCTGCCTGCACGTAGATGCGGCGGCGCTTTGCCTTGTTCTCTTCGCTTTCTTTCAGCGCTTCCACGCCGCTTAGGTCGAACTGCACCGTCAGCGTGTCGTCGCCGAAGTACGGCAGTAGGTGCTGCTGGAGCGCCTCGCGGTAGAATTCGAGCTGCGCCGCGATGGTGTCTTCCCAGAACAGCCGCCGCGCCGTGCTGAAGTTCGAGAATGTCGTGTTCTCCAAGTCGCCGACCATCACCTTCGGCACGCCGAACACGCGCGTAACATCCTCAAGGCTCCAGCGCAGGCTTTCGATGTACTCCATGTCACGCGGGCTGAATCCGAGATTGCTCGCCTTCATGCCAGGGCTAAGCAGCGCCGGTCTGCGTGTCTTCTCGACGCCCTGAAATCGCGATTCCCAACGCGCGTAGAAGTCGCGCACTTCTGCGTCCGTGGGTATGCCTTCCATCTCGATGATGATGCCCGGCGTGCTGTCGTTCTGCAGCAGCTTGCGGTTCGCCCGCAACGCGTCCATGCCCATATCGGCTGATTGGCGCAGCGGCGCGATAGGCGACAGCCCCGCATATTCGTCAAGCGGGTTGAAGTAGCGCATCCATACCACATCTTCCGGCAGATACGGCACGAGCGCGCCGCCCGCGCCCATATACACGAAGCCCTTGATGTAGCGCCGCTCGTCCGGTATGAGGCGCATCTTGTCCGGGCGGAGCGGCCAGATTTCCACGATGCCGCCGTGTTCGTCGCGCTCCAATCCCCAGAACGCGGCACCCCACAGCGACAGGTATGTTTCGGTCGCGCGCCACAGGTCGCTGCGGCTCCAGAACGGGTTGGGCGAGTCCAACAGCCGCTGCAGGGGATGCTCCGCTCCGACAGGCTCGGTGCCCGCTCTCGCATTCAAGCCGTCGTCGCCTAGTCCGCGAGTTCGTGATGCAGGCATGCGCCGCATAACGCGCAACGGCAGCCGCGCAATGGCATCCTGCCGCACTTTGATCGCCGCATACACGATAGCCGAGCGCGGGTAATACTCGCCAAACGCCGTCTGCGCCCAGCCCGAACCGCCACCACCCATCAGCTCGCCAAACCCGTGCGTATATCCACCGGCATAGTCCGCCGCCGCGCCCGCGCTTCCATGTCGCCCAACATGCCGCCGACGCATCACCGCCGAAAACGCCCTAAAGCCCTGCCCAATGTCCTTCACGATGCCCACCTGTATCCTCCTCATCCCAAATCCATCCCATCCTATACATCCTGTTTAACTATCCTGTTAAATTAAACCCATATCTTCATCCGTAGCCGCGATTGCAGTGGTGCGAATGTCATCGCGAGCGCGTCCGCTTCGTCGGGCGAATCCGAAATATCACGCTTGCTTTGCAGCCTTATGCGTCCCCTGCTGTCGAGGCTGTACTCGCGGCTGCTGACTTGTCCGATTAGCTTTTCGTCGTTCTCGGTATCCAGCAAGCCGTCGAGGTAGTGTTCGCGCATCGCCCACCAGACTTCGGCGTTGCGATTGGCGAATCGGTCGGCGCGCTTGGCGGTACGTCCGCCGTTGAACGGCTCTATGCGCGCCGTGCCAAGCCCGACTTCGCGCACTCTGTCCGTTACGCCGCCGCCAACGCCCACATCGTCGATGACCAGCGCATCGACCGCATGCTCGTCGCAGTATGCCTTCAGGATGCCCGCGACTTCCATCGTGTCGTAGCCGCGCACGCGCCGCACGATGCGCGCCACGCCGCCTTGCCGCCGCATCACGACGGTGTGGTCGTGCCCTTTACGCGCGACATCGCAGGCGACGACAATCTCGCCGTCGGGCGTCAGCGCGCGTTCAACGGCAGCCTTCGCCGCGCTCAACGGCACGACCATCTCGTCGAGGTTCTCCGGGAATTGCCCCAGCACCGAGCCGATGTACCTCGGCGAGTCCTCCCCCCATTCCTGCTTATGGTCTTCCATGTCTTCGAGCGTCATCATGCCCGGCACGTCTATGTGCCCTTTGGCAATGTTCGGCGTATCCGCTGCGCCGATTTGCACCGTCTCCCAAAGATGGCGATGCAGGTGATGCGAGTCGTAGAACACACCGCCACTGCTGAACGGGTTGCCGGTCATAAGCAGCTTGGACGGGTGCAGCCGCCGGATGGCATGGTAGTATTCGTCCGGCACGGCGTGCGCCTCGGTGATGACCGCCAGCAGGTTGGGCGAGTGAAAGCCGAGAATCTTGTACGGCGAGTTGGATGTGAAGCCGAACGCGAATGTCTGCTCGTCGATTTCGTAGCGCGTCTTCGTCATCTTGCCGGGGAACTTGTCCGCCGCCTTGCCATACGCGAAGCGCACTTCGTTCCAAACGATGTCCTCGACCTGCCGCAGCGTGGGGCCGGTTACGATAGCCTTCGCCGGCGAATGGCGGTGAACCCACCACAGCACAACGCGCGCGGTCGTCCAGTCCTTGCCGGAGCCGTTGCATCCCACGACCGATATGCGCCGCGCCTCCGAGTCCACCAGCCGCAATATCTCCTGCTGCTTGCCGTAAGGCTCCTCCCCAAGCGTCCCCTCCACAAACTCTAGCGCCGGCATGTCTCCCAGAATGCCGGCGCTGCCGCCTGCATCAGCATCCCAATCGCGTTCCCCCATCAGGTCGAAATAGTTATAGTTAGCGTCATGCAATCCAGCCAAATCCTCACCACCCATCCCACACTAATCCCAATATCGGGTCAATTTCGCCCGGCGCTCCGGCGCATCGCAGTAATCGTAATCCCTCACAGTAATAGCACAGGGTAATCCTCAGAAAGCAAAAGAGACGCACCCACAAAGGCTCGTCCCCAGCTATATTGATAGTAGTACATATATGCTATATTGTCAAGGCGCAGGTTGGGAATGCGGGAGGCGGGATGTGGAAACTGACAAGGATGGACCTGCCATGTCCATCAATGCTAATGCCCCGTCCTGTTTCGTGATACGATAGCGCATACTACGAAACGCTAACGCTGGACCGCTAGGAGTGTGAAGATGGCTCGCTTGGAAGGAAAAGTCGCCGTGATTACCGGGGCAACGGGCGGTATCGGGAATGCCGCCGCTAGGCTGTTCGCAGATGAAGGCGCGAGCGTCGCCCTGGTGGACATCGACGAGGCGAAATTGCAGGATGTGGTGCGCGAGATTGGCGAGGACAAGGCAAGTTACACCGTCGCGGATGTTACGCAGCCGGAGCAGTCGCAGGCGTATATCGATGCCGCAGTGAGCCGCTGGGGTGGCATCGACATACTGCTGGCGAACGCGGGCATCGAGGGCACGCTGTCGCCCATCCCCGACTATCCCATCGATGTATTCGACCGCGTGATGGCGGTCAATGTGCGCGGCGTCTGGCTGGGCATCAAGTACGTCGTGCCGGTGATGCGAGAGCGCGGCGGAGGCAGCATCGTCATCACATCGTCCACCGCGGGCATCGGCGGGTCGCCGGAGATGTCCGCGTACAACACCAGCAAGCACGCCGTCATCGGGCTGATGCGCTGCGCCGCTCTCGAAGGCGCGCCGGACAACATACGAGTGAACACGGTCAATCCCGCGCCCATCGAGACCCGCATGATGCGCTCCATCGAAGAGATGCGAGTCGCGTCGATGGACGATGCGCGCGTCACAGTCGAAGTTACAAAGCAGTCGTTCGCCGACCGCATTCCCCTGCAACGCTACGGCGACCCGGAAGAAGTCGCGCGGATGATGATGTTCCTAGCCAGCGACGAAAGCAGCTTCAGCACCGGCGGCGTGTACATGGTCGATGGCGGCCGCTCCGCCGGCGCCCGGTAAATTGACATCGATGCACAAGATGAGCAGGATGTGGGCAATATCCTCAGGATAGGCGCACAAGAGGCGCACGCCTATCACATCACTCCCAAATGCTCGCCATCTGCCATATATCGAACGCCGCCAACCGCGCTCCGCTGCCGCGCGCGAAGACGGACACGCCGCTGCTGTCGTCGCGCTGCGGGTAAGTGCGCAGCGTCAGGCATTGCTTGTCGTTGGCGAACACTTCTACGATGCTGCGGTCAACGAACACACGCAGGCGCAGCGGCTCGTCCGGCGCCAACTTGATGGGCCCCGTCTCCGGCGTGCGCGCGAACACATCCGCGCTCTGCGAACCTTCCGAGATGTCGATCTGCAATGAACTCGTGTCGAAGCGGCGATGGTCCCGCGGGTACAGCGATACGCGCGTGCGCTCCTTGCCGTTCGGCGAGCGCAGCACATACAAGCCCACTTCCCGCGCATCGCCCGGCTCGATGACTGCCTGAATCTCCACCGTCTTGCCGCCGATGCCGTCCAGCACAACCTCATCGTTTGCCGGAATGTTCATCGGCGCGACCTGCTTATGTTCGCCGCGCAGCGACTCCATATTGCCCGCGACCGCCATGCCCAGCGTGCCGTCGTCCGCCAGCCAGTAATGGCGCGGCAGCGACATGATGTTGTCCCAGCCTGCCGCCGGCTTGCCTTCCTTGACATTGAAAATAGCGGTGAAGCGCCCATCCGGTCCGATGGCTGCGGACGGCGCGTGCAGCGCGCCTATCGTATATGAGCCGTAGTTCATGCGCTGGTGAAAGTCGGGCGTGAAATCGTGCGCAACAGGGTCGTAGTCGCCGACATAGCACCGTCCCGACCGCTTATGGCTGAACAGCAGCAGCATGTGCTTGCCGCTGGGCTTGCCGTCTTTGTCGCTCAGCTGCCAGAAGACGGGAACGGCTTGGTCTTCGCCGCGCTCGGCGTAGAGTTTGTCTTCCAGCAGCGCGCCGATGTGCTCCCACTCCGCCAAGTCCCGCGAGCGAAACAGGTGGTCGATGCCTTGGCAGTCCACACCGCGCTCGCCGTCCTTGTATGTGCCCGACAGCGCGTAGTAATAGCCGTCGTCCTGCTTCCAGATGCACGGGTCGAACACGCGATACGGCGAGCCGTCTTCGTCGATAGGCACGATGGGGATGATCGGATTGTTCGCATGCTTGTGCCAGTTCAGCAGCAGCGGATCGGACGCGGTGGCGATGGCATTGCCCGATTCTGTGCCGTGATAAATAGCGATAACGCGATCGTCCTCCACCAGCGCCTGCCCGCTGTAGCAGTCCTTCTCGGTGTCCGGATAAAGCGCGATAGGCAAGTCGCGCCAGTGCACCAAATCGTCGCTGACCGTATGCCCCCAGTGCACGCGGTCGTCCTCGCCGCCGGGCCTGAATTGGAAGAACAGATGCCACCGCCCTTGCCAGAAACACAGGCCGTTCGGGTCGTTCATCACATTCTGCGGCGGCGAAAAGTGGAACGCCGGCCGATACGGATCGGATGCAAGCCGCGACCGCGCGTCCGCAAACGCGCGCAGCGCATCGTCCGCATCCAGCGCGCGAATCTGCTCGTCGAGCGCATTCGGGTATGCGGGACCGTATAGAGGCGGATAACTGGTAGTCATTGTCGTAATCAACCTCTGTTGTGCTTGTATAAGCCGTTCTCGCTTTTAGTCGATCAAGGCGACTAGGGATCGGCGTTGTCGGGATGCTCGGTTGCCAAGTGTGGCAAATCGGCGCGTGAATTAGCTGTGGAATGTCTCACTTGGACAAGTCTTTCAGCTAGACGGTCGGCTGTCAACTCTTCGCCATCCGCCCGCGCCGCAAGCCGCTGAGCGATTATGCCTGAATTCAGCCTGACGGCAAAGTGCCAGCGCCCAACATCCTACGACATAAAATGGCAGGCTTCAAACGGCGCGCAGCCTTTGATTTTGCCTTGTTGTGCGCCTATGCGTTTGCTATATTTGGACGCAAAGTCAAATCTGAAGGTCGCCAATTGTAACCCTAAGCTAGACCTGCGCGAGATGTCCTTGAATCTGCACAATGTCGGAAACGGACACTGGAGAAAATCCACTATGGTTAGATTTCCCGCTACTCCGCTGAAGGGAACAGGAAACTGCTGGACCCGGGGCGGACAGTAGGGTTGGTTGCCTGCATACTTCCAAACAGGACGCATCCGCCACAACGGTCGCCGCCCTCACACCCCGCGCCATAAGCCGTGCCAATGCCAATATATTCGACAACTTTCGAGACGATTTCGCAGATGCAGCCAATCCGCCAATTGTCATTTCTGCGAAGATGAAACGCATATTTTCATAATCCTGTAAGATCATTCATTGTTAGAAACAGTCCATACCGAGGATGACCAGCATGCTCAATTTCGCCAGATTCTTGCTCTTGATTACCATCCTCTACAACGTCATAGAAGGGGTTATCGCGCTGTGGTCCGGCATCGCGGCGGGTAGCATCTCGCTTGTCGCATTCGGAGCGGATAGCTACATAGAAGTTGCCGCCGCTTCCCTAGTTCTCTGGCGGTTGGGCATTGCGGACGAAGAGTACGCGGAAGCCGTAGAGCAGCGGATCGTGCGATTCATCGGCTGGACTTTCCTAATCCTGTCGGCGGCGATAGTGTTCAGGTCGGGGTGGGCGATAATGGGGCACAGCGGCGCGGAGGAATCACTGATAGGCATCATACTCGCGCTGGTATCCATAGTATTCATGCCTCTCATAGCAATCTGGAAGCTCCGCATAGCGGCGAAGGGCAACCTGCAATCCATCGCTATAGAGGCGAAAGAGACAATAGCCTGTTCATACCTCTCCCTCACGCTGCTCACCGGTCTTGTCGCCAACGCTATGCTCGGCTGGTGGTGGCTTGACGCGGCGACCGCCCTGCTGCTCGTGCCTTGGCTAGTCCGCGAAGGACTGGAAGGAATAGGCGAAGAAAAGCATCACGAAGAACTTCAGCTATGCTCATGCCGCCCGTGCCTGTTCGGGCTGATAACGTGCACCTGCAACACGGAATGCTGCACGGCTTGACCGCTTAAACTTGCACAATACACCCAAGCGAGGAATAACATCGATAGGTCGGATGCGCAGGAGTGAAGAATACCCAACACCCATCGCATCTATGCTACATTATCGTCCTATCACCTCATCCTGGCCGTCCTGTTCGGCGATGTAATTCAACCCGCAGCGGAAAGGCGCAACACAACCATGACCGATCTGATGAAAATCAAGGCGCTGACATTCGACGTTGGCGGCACCGTATTCGATTGGCGCAGCGGCATAGAAAAGGAAGTCTCTCGTCTCGCAGCCGAGCAAGGCGCGGATGTCGATGTGTCGCAATTTGCCACAGACTGGCGCAGGTGGATGTTCGTCAATCTCGCGCGAGTCCGCTCCGGCGAGCTGTCGTGGCGCAACGCCGATCGGATTCACCGCGACGTCCTGGACGATGTGCTCGACAAGCACACCGGGCTGACGCTTTCCGCATCGGAGCGCGACGAGCTGAACGAAGTTTGGCACAACCTGGGCGCGTGGCACGACGCCGCGGACGCCATCAATCGGCTGCGCAGCAGGTACACGACAATCGTCCTGACCGTGCTCAGCTACGCCATCGCGGTGGACTGCTCCAAGCACAACGGCATCATCTGGGACGGAATCCTGTCGTGCGAGTTCCTAGGGAACTACAAGACCGACCCGGAGGCATACCAGACGGCGTTAAGGCTGCTGCGAGTCGAGCCGTCGGAGGCGATGATGGTTGCCGCGCACGAACGCGACCTGTTGGGAGCGCAGGCAATCGGAATGCACACCGCTTATGTCCACCGCGAAGGCGAATCCGATGCCTTTCCCGGCACATCCACCCTAGCCGCCGCCACAACGAAATTCGACATATCCGCGGCGGATTTCCCGGATTTAGCAGATATGCTGCTGGCGTAAGCGGAGTGTCACCCCTCCATATTTGGTCATAATCAGGAACATTTGACGCCTTGCGAAACGGCGTGAAATGGCAATAGCATGCGCGGATACGATGAGATTTATCGTTTAATTCGGGCAGGCGACTGCAATACAATTGCGCCGCCCGACGGGGAGGTCGTCAGTGTCTAGCCGCGCGCAACAGCCGAGTCAGATATGGGACGCAGCGCTAGGCGAACTGCAACTGCAAGTCGATCGCACTGCCTTCGAGACATGGTTCAAGAAGACGGACGGCGTCGCGCTCAACGACGGCGAGTTCGTCGTGGGTACCGAGACCGCGTTCATATCCGAGATGCTGACCAAGCGCATGTCGCAGATAGTCGAACGCGCCGTCGGGCATGTGCTCGGCGAGCCAACATCAGTGCGCTTCCAAGTGCTGACGCATGCGGATAATCTCGCCAACGGGCAGTCCGCCAATGACAATGACACCGGCGCAGATGGCGATCGCGATGATTCGCAGACGGCGTCCATAGCAGACGCCGCATCGTCGCATCCGGCGCCCGCCGCATTTGCGCCTGCACCGTCTCTGAACGCGCGCTATACCTTCGACCGCTTCGTTGTGGGCAAGTCGAACGAACTCGCGCATGCGGCGGCGCGCGCCGTAGCTGACAACCCGGGCAACGCCTACAACCCACTGATGCTGTACTCCGAGGTCGGCCTGGGCAAGACGCATCTGATGCACGCCATCGGGCATCAGGCGCTCGGTAAGGGCATCGATGTGAGATACACGACGGCGGAGGATTTCACCAACGAATACATCCGCGCCATCCACGAAGGCACGACCGAAGAGTTCCGCCTACGATACCGCAGCGCGGGCATGCTGCTACTGGACGACATCCAGTTCCTCATCGGCAAGGAGCAGACACAAGAAGGTTTTTTCCACACCTTCAACTCTCTGTACATGTCCAATGTGCAGATAGTCATAACGAGCGACCGACCGGCGCATTCGCTGAAGATTCTCAGCGAGCGAATTAGCTCGCGCCTGAGCAGCGGCTTGAGCGCGGACATCCAGCCACCGGACTACGAGACGCGGATGGCTATTCTGATAGCGAAGTCGCGGCAGATGAGCGTGGAAGTCAGCGATGAAGTGCTGGAACTGCTTGGCGCGCGCATATACAGGAACATCCGCGAACTCGAAGGCAGCCTCAACCGCGTGATCGCTTATGCGGACCTGATGCAGCGGCCCCTAGACAAGGAGCTGGCTCGTCAAGTAATAGCGGACACGCAGGATGAAAGCGCAAGACACCAGCCATCCGAGCGCGAGGTCATCAACGCAGTATCAGAGCATTTCGGAGTTGCTATTGAAGATTTGCGCGGGTCCAAGCGCGACAAAAAGACTGCCCTGGCTAGGCAGGTAACGATGTACATCCTGCGCGAGGACGCTAACATGAACGCCACTGCGATCGCGCACGCATTACACAAAAAACACCCTACTGTTCTACACGGTTGCAAAACCATAGAGACACAGCAAAATGTCAACCAGAAATTGCGGCGGGACATTCTGAGTGTGCGGGAAGCACTGGCTACGGGGTGAGTACGATGGATGTCTTTGACTTCTGACACAGCGCAGATTCAACAGTCCGAAAAGACTATGGCTACTACATCTGTCAACTGTGTACAAAAATCTACCACACTTCCTTCCCTCGCGGTTTGCAGAAATCGTCCTGTCCGTGCAGACTTTCCGGCATTATGCGCTCCCACATATCTGCTACGTACAAATATTTGCAACAATGTTAATCAACGAATACGTGCGTGCACGCACAAACTTTTCGCTGCCTGACGATGCGAATTATTGAAGTTCATCTGAACAAACAACATACATGCCAACCCCGTTAATGTAGATAACTCGCAGTTTTGCGTTGATAACCTTGAATTTCCGTACACAACTCATTCCTAACTTGTCTAATAAAAGTTCCATCTACGAGGATTCGCCATCCATCTACATAGAATGAAACGCTATCTACAAATGCCTATGCTAGAATCAGACACTCCAATTATCAGCATCAGTTCGTCATTTATCGCATGGCAAGCACATACATTAGATAAGCGACTCAGCAGCGCGATCGCCAATCAATAGTGTAATGTACACTATCTACCACCATATTATGATTATTGCTGAAGAAATTATGAAATGATAGACCAAGTATTTATCCACATAACCAGCGGCAACGGCGGAGACGGCAACATTAGCGGACGCCGCGAAAAGTTCGTGCCCCGCGGCGGACCGGACGGCGGAGACGGAGGCAGAGGCGGCAATGTCATCGCGCTCAGCGACGAGAACATCAACACGCTGCTCGCATTCCGATACCAGCGACGCTTCAACGGCGGTAACGGCGGCAACGGCGCATCCGCACTCAAGCATGGCGCAGACGGCGAGGATGTCATCATACGCATGCCCGTAGGGACGCAGGTGTGGGATGCCGATGCCAACCCTCCGCGTCTGCTCGCCGACCTGACGGACGCGGGGCAGACTGTCGAGCTCGCGCATGGCGGCGGCGGCGGCCGCGGCAACGCTTACTTCGCATCCGCCACGAACCAATACCCGCTGCTTGCGGAAAAGGGGGAGACGGGCGAGTCGCTGCACCTGCGGCTCGAACTGAAACTGCTTGCCGATGTGGGCGTCATCGGGCTGCCGAATGCGGGCAAATCCAGCTTGCTGTCCGTGGCCAGCGCGGCGCGTCCCAAAGTGGCGAACTACCCATTCACCACGCTCGAGCCCGTGCTGGGCGTGGTCGAGCATCGCAGGCAGACATTCGTGATGGTGGACATCCCCGGCATCATCGAAGGCGCGCACGAGGGCATCGGCTTAGGTCACGACTTCCTGCGGCATGTGGAACGCACGCGCGTGCTGGTGCACATGATAGACGGCGGCGCGGAAGACCCACTGCGCGACTACCGGCAGATTAACGACGAGCTGCGTATGTTCAACGACACGCTCGCATCCAAGCCGCAGGTCGTCGCCATCAACAAGACGGACATCACGGAAGTGGCGGAGATTGCGCCGATATTGGAAGAGTTGTTCGCGGACGAGTTCGATCTGCGCACCGCCGCCGCGCCGGGCGCAGAATCGCGTGGCAGGCTGCGCGGCCGCCGCGACGATACGCCTCAAGGCGAAGGCACTCTGCACTTCGTATCCGCGGCTACACGCAGCGGCGTCGATGGGCTGCTCGACAGCGTGCTGATAGCTCTCGATTCAGTCGATGACACTGACATTGCGGTTGGCGATGTTCCAACGCTCAATGGTATAGAAACTATTGTCGAAACTATTGGCATTGAACCGGACGGTGCGCGAGACCATACCGACCTGCCCGTGCTGCGCCCCAAGCCGCGCCGGGAGACGAAGCTCGTTCGCAAGCGCGGCGATGTTTTCGTGGTGCTGTCGCGTCGTGCCGTGCGGATAGCGGCGCTGCTGAACGAAGAAGACTGGAACGCGCGCGTGCAGTTCCTCGGTTACCTGCAGCGCGCCGGCGTGGTTCGCGCGCTTGAAGATGCCGGCGTGCTGCCCGGCGACACGGTGCGCTTTGGCGAAGTGGAATGGGAATGGGAGTAGGAGCGTAGCGTGCGAATCGGCGTGTTCGGCGGCACATTCGACCCGATACATCTTGGGCATCTCATCATAGCCGAGGACGCGCGCGCGGCGATGGAACTCGACGAGGTGCTGTTCATACCCGCCGGGCAGCCGTGGTTCAAGTCGTATCGGCAGATTACCGACACGCGCCATCGTCTTGCCATGGTGCGGCTCGCCGTCGCGGACAACCCGCTGTTCGCAGTGTCCGACATCGAAATACGGCGTAGCGGTCCTAGCTACACGGTGGACACGCTCGGCGAACTGTGCGAGCAGCCGAAGTACGCCGGCGCCGAGTTCATCGTGATTCTCGGCGTTGACGCGCTGCGGGAGATAGACCGTTGGCATCAGCCGCGCGCGCTGTTCGAGCTGGCGAGTGTGGTAGGCATGGCGCGCCCGGCAGCGACCATCAACCTGAGCGTGCTGCACGCGGCGATACCGGGATCGTCCAGCCGCATCAAGCTGCTAGACAGCGCGCTAGTGGACATCAGCGGCACGGACATACGCCGGCGAGTCGGAGCAGGCCGCTCCATCCGCTACCGCGTGCCCTTGAATGTAGAGCGGTACATTCACGACAACGGGCTGTACTTGCCCCCGTCCTAACAAGGGAGAGGGACTCTTGCTACCCATCTCTGTCCCTCCCCATCCTGTCCATCGATATTAGTTTCCGCTCTGTCATGCCGATACGCAGTGATGAATCCATGTCGAGGCAGGGTAGTGTAGAATCTCAATTATCGCGGTGGTATGTGCGAAGAGTGTCTCAAGAAAGGAGCCTGCGAGCATGGTTACACATAGAAGCAGGCTAAAGTTCACATACGAAGATTACATGCAAACGCCCGACGACACGCGGTACGAACTTCTGGACAGAGAATTGATATTGGTGCCTGCAACACGTGTAACGCATCAAAGAACCTCGGCGAAGGCGCCAATAATGTACAGGCGCTGACTCTGGTTGACGGCGAATACAAGGTCGCCGGCATATACGTCGAAGGGCAAATCGTAGTCTTGCTGCTGCTGCCGGACTTGCGCCTAGCCGTTGACGACCTGTTCTAGCCTGCATAATATCAATCCATAATGACAGAGACAGAATCCTTGAATAACCGACCAAATCTTCCCGGAGGTGAACTATGGGAAAGCTCGATGGCAAGGTAGCCATTATCAGTGGCGGCGCGCGCGGACAGGGTGCCGCGGAGGCCCGATTGTTCGCGGAGGAAGGCGCTAAGGTCGTCATCGGCGACATCCTCGACGAGCAGGGGCAGCAGGTCGAAGCCGAAATCAACGAACTCGGAGGCGACGCGCTCTATCTGCACTTGGATGTTACCAGCGAAGCCGACTGGGAGAGCGCCGTCGCAGCCGCCGTCAGCAGATACGGCAAGCTCGACATCCTCGTGAACAATGCCGCGATAGTTATCCAAAAATCCGCCATCGAAGACCGCACCGCCGACGAGTGGGATCGCATATTCGAGGTCAACGCGAAGGGCGTGTTCCTCGGCACGAAGCACGCCATCCCGGAGATGCGCAAGGCGGGCGGCGGCTCTATCGTCAACATATCGTCGGTGGCGGGCATCGCGCAGAGCCATCATCAGGAGCCGGCATACGCCGCGAGCAAAGGCGCGGTTCGCATATTCAGCAAAGTAACCGCATCGCAGCACGCCGCGGACGGCATCCGCTGCAACTCCGTGCATCCCGGTCCCATCGACACCGACATGATACAAGCCGCGATGAGCGACCCCAACCGTCTGGAAGAGCGCCTAACCCGCGTCCCTATGCGCCGTCTGGGTACGGCAGACGAAATCGCAAAGGGCGTCCTATACCTAGCATCCGACGATTCGTCCTATGTAACCGGCTCCGAGCTGGTAATAGACGGCGGCGCGATTTCTATGTAGAGGGCGCTGAATAGGAGAGCGGCTTGTATTGATATGATGAACAATCGCCACCGCGAAACTCTGAACGCGATTTTCAGAAATCCGGTCTCCAGAACACTGGAATGGCGGCGCATCGAATCACTTTTTGTCTATCTAGGAGCAAAGGTCGTTGAAGGCAGAGGTTCGCGTGTGCGGTTTGAACTGAACGGCGTAGTCGCGACCTTTCACAGGCCTCACCCACAAAGCGAAGCAAAGCCGTACCAAGTACGCGCTGCTCGGATATTCTTGCAGCAGACTGGGATAATGCAATGAACATGATGACTTATAAGGGATATGCCGCGCGCATCGAATACAGCGACGAAGACGCTTGCCTTGTGGGACACATTGCAGGCATTAAGGATATAGTCGGCTTTCATGGCGATTCCGTAGCCGAAATGCGTGACGCATTTAAGGAAGCGGTCGAAGACTATCTCAAAACCTGTGAATATCTGAATCGACAGCCGTCGAAGCCTTTTTCCGGCAAGCTCCAATTGAACATTTCCCCGGATGTCCATGCGGGAATCGCTGTGGCTGCTGAAGTCAGTGGCAAGACCATCGACCAGTGGGCAGAAGACACATTCACGAACGCTTTGGACGCGGCGCATTGATTGCTCGGACATATTCGGTTGCTTGCCGAAAGATTTCAAGTGTCCCCCGCCACTTTTGTATTAAATGGCTTCAGCCGCCGGTGGCTCGCACCCACACCATCGTGAAGGAAACCCTAAAGGACATCCTACCCCATGCCCAACAATTCCAACTTCACCATCCTAACCGCCGACCGTCTCATCGACTCTACGGGCAGCGCGCCTTTCGATGACGGCGCGATACTGCTTCAAGGCGATAGCATCGTTGCCGTCGGACGGGCGGCGGATGTTCGCGCGCCGGATGGCGCTGCCGTGCATACCAAGCGCTACTCCGGCTGCACGATTATGCCGGGCATGGTAGATTGCCACACGCACCACAATGGCTTTGGGGACGGGCGGCTTGGCGATGACCTGGCTCTGCTGCCTGACGAGATTCTTACCGTGCAGTCGGCGCGGAATGCACGCGCGAGCCTGTACTCCGGCGTTACCACCATCCGCGAGAACGGGCCCAAGAACCTGACCATGTTCAGGCTAAGGGATGCCATCAATGCGGGGCTTGCAATCGGACCGCGCATGGTGCTTTGCGGGCGTCCCGTCGCCATCATCGGCGGGCATATGGGCTACTTCGGCGGCGAGGTTACCGGCGCTAACGAGGTGCGCGCACTCACGCGGCAGCTCATCAAGGAAGGCGCGGACTATATCAAGATTGTCGCCACCGGCGGCACCACGCGCACATCGTTCCCGACGCTGGCGTCGTTCAATTTGGACGAACTCCGCGCCGTAACCGACGAGGCGCGCAAGTTCGGCAAGCTCACCGCCACGCATTCGTCGTCCACCGCGGGCATCGCCAACTCGCTTGACGCCGGCGTGGACATGATTATCCACTGCTATTACCTAGACGCAGACGGCACCGTGAACTTCCGCGAGGACATAGCAGAGCGCATCGAGCGGCAATCCGCCTTCGTCAATCCCACGCTGCAAGTTAGCCGCGCGACGGCGTGGGAACTCACGCACAAGCGAGACGACAACGGCTTGACTACATCCGAACAGACCGAGCTTGAAGTTGCTCGCCGCAACCTAGATGTGCGCCTCGACCACACGCGCCGCATGATAGAAATGGGCATCAAGGTTATCACCGGCTCGGACTCGTCTTGGAGCAGCTACCAACTTGGCAACACGCCATACGAGACCGAGCTGCTCGTCCACGCCGGATACACGCCGCTGCAGGGCGTGCTGTCCGTAACCGGCTGGGCGGCGGACGCGCTGGGCGTATCCGACCGCGTGGGCACGCTCGAACCCGGCAAGGCAGCGGACATCCTAGTTGTGCGCGGCAACCCGGCCGCCGACATCAACGACCTGTGGAATGTGGAGGACGTCTATCTCGCCGGCCGCCGTGTCGATCGTGGCTCAGAAGAATCCATCGCCGCCATCCGCCAACAGCCCGCACAGCCCTTCTAATCGTCATTCCTACGAAAGCAGGAATCCAGTAGCACCGAGTGCGAGATTGCTTGAAGTGAACACTACTATCCGGAGAACAAGCATGCCAGCAACATCCCCCCAATTCACCATCCTCAAAGCCGCGCGGCTGATAGACACCGCGCGCGAGACGGTGCAAGAGCAAGCCGCCATCCTGCTTGAAGACGACATCGTGCGGCAGGTCGGCACGGCGGAGACGGTGCGCGCTCCGGACGACTCGCCCGTGCGCGAAATCGACTACGGCGACGCCACGATTCTGCCCGGTCTGGTGGATTCGCATGTGCATCTGAACGGCATCGGCGATGGGCGCGCCGGCGACGATTTGGCGCTATTGCCCGACGAAGTGCTGACGGTGCAGGCAGCGGAGAACGCGCGCAAACACCTGTATTCCGGCGTAACCACGCTGCGAGACTGCGGCGCGAAACACCGCACGACATTCTTGCTGCGGCAGGCGGTCGAGCTGGGCATCGTCCCCGCCCCGCGCCTGATACTCGCGGGCAGACCTATCGCCATCATCGGTGGGCATCTCGGCTATTTCGGCACGACCGCGACGGGCGTGGACGAGTGCCGAGCGGCGGTGCGCCAGCTCATAAAGGAAGGCGCGGACTTCATCAAGGTTACCGCGACAGGCGGCAGCACGCGCACCAGCGACCCGCTCCGGCCGTCGTTCGATGTATCGGAGCTGCTAGCAATCTGCACCGAGGCGCACAGATTCGGCATGCACTCCGCGGCGCACTGCACTTCGTCGCAGGGCATGGTCAACTCGCTGGACGCAGGCATCGACACCATCCTCCACGCCGTCCACAAAGAACCGGACGGCGCGGACACATACCGCCCGGAAATATCCGAGCGCATCGTGGAACAGGGCGTATTCGTCAATCCTACGCTCGGGCAGGCAGTCGCGAGAATCCGCATGCTCGAAGACATGCCTAGCCTGACCTCCGAGCAGCAAGCCGAACTCGACGCGGCACGGCAATCGTCGGACGCGCGGATGGACCATTTCGCGCGCATGCGGGACGCGGGAGTGGTTATGGCAGCCGGCTCCGACTCCGCGTGGGCGCACTACCCGATGGGCGACTACCAGACGGACATCGAGGCGCACGCGATGGCGGGCATGTCCAATATGGAGGCGATAGTATCCGCCACCCGCGACGCTGCGCGCTCGTGCCGCATCGACGCACAAGTAGGCACGCTCGAACCCGGCAAGCAAGCGGACGCGCTAGTAGTAGTCGGCAATCCACTCGATGACCTATCCGCGCTTCGTGATGTGGCGGATGTGTACTTGGCGGGCGTACGAGTTGACCGTCAGAACTTCGTTTAGCGCCGCGCAAAAGTCCCATTCATCGCTCGGTCAGCACGCCGGTGTCTTGCCCCTTTTCGCGGTCAGCCCCTGTCCTGTAAAGGACGTCTCTATTCAGCCTGCGCATAATTAGAACGGCGTTGGCATAGTACAATAAATCCGAAATGAGAAGACTCAAACGCTGGGTTAGATTCTTTTTCGCTCGTGTTTCAGACTACTTTTTTCTGATGCAGGCGAGCGTGGTGGTCGTGCTTGGTCTCGCTGTCGTGAGCGGGCTTTTGTATGCCCTAAATGACGCGGTCCCGCTGCCCACTTCCTTAGAGCGGTGGATTTTGGCGATTGCGGCATTCATCAGTCAAGATCTGGGAATTGAAATAATGCTGACAATGGCTGCCTTCTTGATTATAAAGTGGTGGAGGTGGCAGCGTTCGAGAACCGGCTCTACGGCTCACCATGGAGGAACAAAGCCTAGCGCGTGAATGCCAAGCAAGGACTAATTCTTACCCATTCTGCCCATCCCGTCCTTCAGGATCTTTCGGTTATTGTGTTCCTCCGCTATGCCATTTCGAGCGAAGCGGGAAATCTAAAATTGCTGACCATGGACTGCCTTTTTACACAGCGATTTTAGACTCTGTACTTCGTTCAGCGTGACAACCGAAAGACCTTGTCCTGTCCATAGATGTTTGTCCCCCGTGATATGATGGCGCAATCATATCGACCTACTAGGAGGGAAAAACATGCCTGACAAGAAGAAAGTCTTGGTTACCGGGTTTGGCGGCAGGATTGGCAAAGTGCTGCGCGACCATCTCGGCGATAAGTACGATTTCAGCGGCATTGACCGCGTGCCGCTCGACGGCTTAGACTCGCTGACCGCCGACCTGACCGACTTGGACGCCATCAGCTCCGCGTTCGAGGGCAAGGATGTCGTGGTGCATCTCGCCGCGGAGCCGCGCCACACGCCTGACATCGGCTGGGATTTGCTGATGCCCGACAATGTTATCGCGACGGCGAATGTCTTTGAGGCGGCGCGCGCTAACGGTCTCAGCCGCATCATATTCTTCAGTTCCATGCATGTTGTCGGCATGTACGAGCGCGACCAGCCGTACAAGGCGATTGCGGAAGGCGACTACGGCGACCTCGACCCCGCCGCCGTACCTCTGATAACGCACGATATGCCGGACAGGCCGGACGGTCCATACGCCGTCAGCAAGATATTTGGCGAGGCGCTCGGGCGCTACTTCTGGGAAGACCACGGCATCAGCGTCACCTGCATCCGGTTCGGCACTACCAGCCCCGATGACTGCCCCGGTTCTGACGCGCGCAGCTTGGTAAGCTACTTCAGCCACCGCGACATAGCGGCGATGGTCGAAGCGTGCATAGAGGCGGAGGGCATAGGCTTCGACATCTTCTACGGCGCGTCGGCGAACAAGTGGAAGATATACGACACACCGCGAGCGTGGGAAGTGCTCGGCTTCGAGGCGCAGGATAACGCGGAGGCGTTTAGGGCGGGGAATTAACATGGATGTGCAGGATGGGAAAAATTAGTCCCCTGCAAAGCGAGGAATCAAAAATATCGGAATGCCCGCAGCACCACGACTTTTGATTCCTCGCTTCGTTTCGGAATGACAGGCAGGAGGATGGGCAAGGGGATTGGATGGGGCATCGACCGGCGTTATCGATTACACGCGGAGGAAGAATTGCGCTGGATCAGGGAGTAGTTAGAGCGGCGTAACGGCGCTAGCGGCTGAACGCTCGCTTACATATTGCGCCAGCGCATTCACCATGTGCCCCATCTTTGGGTATTCGGGCTGCGTATCGGTGGCGACGCCCACATCGGCGAGCGCGGCGGCGCAGGTGGGGCCCACGGCGCACACGATAGTCCGCTCGTTCAGTGCGTTCGACAGTTCTGATTGCGGCACATCGTTCGCCGCTGCGACTTGGTACAGGTGGCGAATTTGCACTTGGCTGGTGAAGGCGATTACATCCATCGTGCCGTCCAGCAGCTCGTCGATTAGCGATGCCATCGGCGTAGTGTCGTCCGGCAGCTGCCATTCATACAGGCACAACTCGTCGGCAGTCTCGCACTCATCGCGGAGCGCGGACATCAGCGCGGCGTTGCGCTCGCCGTATTGCAGCGCCATCAGCCGCTTGCCGCGCACCGGCAGATCGATGAGCGCGTCCAGCAGTTCCTTCGTCGTGTACGGCGCGGCGATGCCTGCGGATACCTGCACTTTCGCCTGCCTCAGCGCAGCGGTCGGCTTCGGACCGCGGCACACGGTGGTAATGCCACGCAGCGCGTCTAGCAGTTCGTCGAGCCTAGACTGCCTGTCTGCCTCTGCGAACAGCGCGCGCGCGCCAACGCCGGTCTGAAATACCACGACATCGATGCTATTGCCCGCCAGCTTGTCGAGCAGGTAGCGCACATCATCCGCGCAGTCCAGCGGCGCCTCTCGCAGCGCAGGAGCGGAGACCGGCTCGCCGCCGCGCTTGCTAATCATGCTCGCCAGCGCTCCGGTCATCCGTGCCTCAAGCGTCGCCACGCGCATTCCTTCTAGTTCCGCCATGTGCCTATCCTCACACTATCCTGTCGATATTCTCACTATGCAGTGATTTTCAATTCGTCATTCCTGCGAAGCATGTCTTCAACCTCGATCTGGGAGCAGGAATCCACGCAATTGATGATTGAGCTCCTTGCGCGCCGCAATATCCCCCTATGGTGAGAATACCATCTTGTCCATCCTGTATATCGATTATATCGATGTAAGTTATGGTTGTGAACTACTGTACGCTGACGCCGAGCGCGGTGGCTACGGTGTCCATATCTTTATCGCCGCGCCCGCTTAAGCCCATTAGGATGACTTGGTCGGGCGACAGCGTTGGCGCGAGTTGCGATATGTAGTACGCGGCGTGCGCCGGTTCCAGCGCGGGGATGATGCCTTCCGCGCGGCACATCAGCTCAAAGCCTTCGAGCGCTTCCGTGTCCGTTACACTGACATACTCGGCGCGGCGCGTGTCGCTCAGCCAGCTATGCTCGGGGCCTACGCCCGGGTAGTCCAGCCCTGCCGATATGCTGTGCGCTTCTTGCACCTGCCCGTCGTCGTCTTGCAGCAAGTAGGACATGCTGCCATGCAGCACGCCGACCCTGCCGGATGTCAGCGTGGACGAGTGCTTGCCTGTACTCACGCCTTCGCCGCCCGCCTCTACGCCGACCAGCTTCACGCTTTCGTCGCCGATGAACTCGTAGAACAGCCCCATCGCGTTGCTGCCGCCGCCCACGCACGCCACGGCATAGTCCGGCAGCCTGCCGATGGTGGCAAGCAGCTGCGCGCGCGCCTCCGCGCCTATCACCTTCTGGAAGTCGCGCACTATCATAGGGTAAGGATGCGGCCCCACGACGCTGCCGATGAGATAGTGCGTGTCCTCGACATTCGTAACCCAGTCGCGGATGCACTCGTTGATGGCGTCTTTCAGCGTGCGACTGCCCGACGATACCGAACGCACTTCCGCGCCCAGCAGCCGCATGCGGAACACGTTCAGCGCCTGCCTGCGGATGTCTTCTTCACCCATATAGACGATGCACTCTTGCTTGAGCATCGCGCACACGGTCGCGGTGGCTACCCCGTGCTGTCCCGCTCCGGTCTCCGCGATGATGCGGTTTTTGCCCATGCGCTTGGCGAGCAGCGCCTGCCCGAGCGCGTTGTTAATCTTGTGCGCGCCGGTGTGCGCCAGGTCTTCGCGCTTGATGTATATCTGTGCGCCGCCTAATTCTGCGGTCAAGTTCTCTGCGTAGTACAGCGGCGTAGGACGCCCGACATAGTGTGCCGACAGCGCTTGCATCTCCGCCTGAAACTCTTCGGCGCTCTGCGCCGCCGCGTACTCGCGCTCGAGCTCTTCGATCGCGCTCATAAGCGTCTCCGGCACAAAGCGCCCGCCAAAGTCGCCGAATCTTCCCCGCTCATCGGGCAGCGCCGCCCGCGTGTCTGCCGTAGTCATGTGGTGTCCTTTTGCGAAGTTTCTACTCGCCAGCCCAAAGCGCCAATCCAAAAGCGCGACTATTGTAAACTTCCTTCATTATCGCCGCTTGGTTGACCTGACGCAATGATAACCCTAGAATGGGGCGAACAAAGTCTAGCAATAATCTTATAGTCCTTCAGCTGTCTGCTCTCCATCCTATACATCTTGTTTAGAAAGGAAAAGCATGCCCATCTACGAATACTCCTGCGTTATATGCTCCAACCGCTTTGACAAGCGTCGCGCGATGAGCGAGATTGACGATCCTGCGCCGTGCCCGGATTGCGGCAGCGAATCTCGCCGGGTGTTATCCGTGTTCGCCTCGTTCTCGGCGGACGGCAGCGGGCAGACGAGCGCGATTGCGGGAGCTGTTCCCGCTGGCGGCTGCGGCGCGGAAGGCGGCTGTGCCTGCATGATGAACCTGTAACTCAACACATCCTGCCCATCCTGTACATCGATGTTAACTTATCATACTCTGCATATTGGGAGGACGAATATGGTAACTGCGACGAAGCCACGCTACACACTCATCGACCCGACGACGCTGCCGATTGTGCCGGAGTTCGAGGGCGCGCCGCGTCTCGACGACCTGAAAAACAAGCGCGTCGGCGTCATCGACGATAGCAAGGTGAACGCCAAGGAATACCTAGAGCAGCTGACCGACCTCATCGACCAGCGCTTCGGCATCGCCAGCGTCAAGTATCACGCCAAGCCGTCAGCGTCCAAGCCTGCAGACCCCGCCGTCGTCGCGGAGATGGCGGAGGAGTGCGACTATGTAATTGTCGGCATAGGCGATTGAGGGTCGTGCAGCGCGTGCAGTGTGCACGACGGAGTTCATGTGGAAAAGGCAGGCATACCCTCGGTAACTATCTGCACCGACCGCTTCATCGAGACATCCAATTCGATGGCGGCAATGTGGGGCGCGTCCGGCTATCCGGTCATCTTCACGCCGCATCCGATAGCCGGACTCAGCGAAGAGCAGCTTCGCGCACATGCCGGCGAAATCTTCGACACGGTGGTCACAATCCTCACCGGCAAATAGCCAAATACCCCTTCCCCCTAGATCGGGGAAGAGCCTGCGCCCGCGTAGGCGGGTGTTGGAATGGGAGTGAACTTCCTTTTTCCTCGCCCATATCCAATAATGGAAATACCCTGTCGGAGCGCCCGGCAGCGAAGGAGAACGCTCGATGGCGCAGCAAACCATGCCCAGGCGCAGCGACATGAAAATGCCGCCGGGTCCCAGAGGCCTGCCCATCATAGGCTCCATGCTGAGCCTGCGTAAGAACCCGCACCACGCCCTGACCCGCATCGCGCGCAAGTATGGCGATGTCTGCACCGTCCGGCTCGGCAGCGTGCCGACCATTGTCATCAGCCACCCGACGCTGCTGCGAGACGCCTTCAGCAGGGTTACGCTTGCCGACAGGTGGCTCAGCAGAATCACGGAGGCACTCACCAACGGCGAAGACCTGGCTTTCGCGCCCTACGGCGAATACTGGCGGCAGCTCCAGCGTTTCGCCAACAGGGAACTGCTCAGTTACAGGCGCGTTCAGGACATACGCGAACGCTACATCGAAGACTCGGTGAACGGCCTCGTGGCGCGCGTGGACGAGATGTGCGACGAAGGCGTCCCGCTGGAACCGCGCGATTTTCTGCCCCGCGCCAACGGCGAGATGATGTTCCGCGCCATTTTCGGCAGGGGCGAGAGCGATACCGCGGAGTTCAATGAAAAACTGGATGACCTTCTCGAAACCGTCTTCTGGTTCTTCGCAAATGCCAACGCCGCAAATCCTGCCGATTACATCCCGGCGCTGAAGTTCCTGCCCAATCGCGCTCTGGAAGAGGCGCAGAAGGTCTCGGACCAGATGAGCGAAATTCTCGACTTCCTGATTGACAAGGTGAAAGAGCGCCCAAACCTGAACCTCAACGAGCCTTCCTGCCTTGCCGAGGTGATGCTGGCGAGCGTGGAAACCGAAGAAATCACCCACGAGACGATGCGAAGCCTGATAGGCGACCTGCTGGTCGCGGGTATCGACACCACCGCGCAGACAACCTCATGGCTGCTGCTCATACTCGCCAATCGACAGCACATCCAGGACAGAGTGCATGAAGAACTGAAGGCAGCCGTCGGCGCGGACGGGCTGCCCGGCATGGAGCATCAAGCCAGCCTTCCCTACCTGCATGCGATTATCCTGGAGAGCATGCGCTACCGCACCGTAGGCCCCCTGGGACTACCGCACAAGGCAATCGAAGATGTCGAACTCGACGGTTTTGTCATCCCCAAAGACGCGCAGGTGCTGGGCAATATCTACGCCATCCACCACGACCCGCGCTTCTGGGAGTCGCCGGACGAGTTCATCCCGGAACGTTTTATGTCCGTCGAGGACGGCGCGCCCCCGCCCGCGCTGACAAGCGGCGCGTTCATGCCATTCGGCACAGGGCGACGCGGTTGCCCTGGGCAGGGCTTCGCCGAAATCGTGATATGGCTTCAGGCTTGCCGCCTGCTGCACAAGTACAGATTCACGCCGCACGGCACAGACAGATTGCCGGAAGATGAAGTCTTCGGACTCGCCATCAGCCCCATACCCTACGCGCTGGACATAGAGCGCAGGTAGCCCGCGCAAGAGGCATCGACAGGGAGACGCATCAATGACATACGCAGACACTCCGCAGCCGCCGTACTACGCCGCCATATTCTCGTCCACGCACACCGGCGCGCACGAAAACTACGCCGAAGACACCGAGACCGTCTTGGAACTGGCGAAGAACCACCCCGGTTTCTTGGGCGTGGAAGCGACGGGCGACGACGATTTGAGCATCGCCGTATCATACTGGGACAGCGACGATACTATACGAGCCTTTAAGCAGCTCGCCGAGCATCTGATAATACAAAAGCGCGGCCGAGATACATACTACCGAAGCTACAAGATGCGTATCGCAAGGGTGGAGCGCGACTACGGGTTTAATGCGTAATATGAAAGCCGCGCGCCACAATCCGACCGATGCGCGGCGCGGCGGCTAGCACGGCGGCGGCGGCGATTGTGCAGAATGCGATGAACATCGTCGCGTCGAAGAAAAACCCTTGCGGGAACATCGCTATCAGGTAGTCGTGGCGCGGGTCCAGCATCCAGAAGTCGTTGCTGAAGCTGATGAGGTGGAACAGCAGGAACAGCTGGTTGAAGGCGACCAGTGCCAGCAGACCTACGACGACGACCAGCGCCAGAGTCAGCTTGCCGCCCCTGCTTACATCGCGCCCCAGCATCCCCCAGAATTCGGCGCGCCGCAACCAGAATCCGACCACAATATAAGTGGCGATGTACAGCAGCGTGAGCATCTGCACCAGATATACGCCGCGCACTAGCGCCTTCACATCGCGCATGTGGTGGATCTCGCGCGCGTTGTACAGCGATTCCACCAGCACGCCGCCGACATAAGTGCGGATTATCAGGTCTTCGTCGTCGTTGTTGAAGTAGTCGCGAAACTGCTTGCCCGCGGCGATTAGGTCGTCACGCTCGATGCGCGTATATTCCGCGATGTCGTATCTGTCGAAGCCGTAGCTATACAGCGCGGGCAGGTTGATGACGAACCTGACGCTGCTCGTAATCAGGAGCAGCGGTATAAGCGCCACGAAAATCGCGGCGGCGGCAATTCTTGCAATTCGCTTCATACCCCAATGCTACCATCCGCCCCGCCAATCTGGTAGCGTTTCAGTAATCAAGACGAATTCACAAACGCAATTCATACCTGTCATTTGCAATCTATAACTGTCATTTCGAGCGAAGCGAGAAATCTAGAGCCGGAAACAGGTTTGCATGCAACGATCCCTGCCTTCGCAGGGACATGCTTCAGATTCCTCACTGCGTTCGGAATGACAAGAAAAGGCGCGGAATTATAAAGACAGCGCGTAATGACAACATTAGGGACTTGAGGAATCGTCTCAGCAATCAACATCGATTGACAAGATTGATAGGATGGGCAGGACGGGCGAAGCTCCGTTCTACCGCCAAGTTTGGAAATTCACAACGGGAAATTGACATGAATAAACAGGATGGGACAGGATGAACGCTAATTCCCCCGTTACTTACCCCGCCACTTACGAAGGCGTCGAGCAGGTGCTGGCGCGGCTGTTGGGGCCTGATGGCTGCCCTTGGGACAAGAAGCAGACGCGCGAGACGCTGGCGGAGGATTTCTTAGAAGAGTGCTACGAGCTCATTGAGGCAATTGAGGAAGGCGACACTGCCAAGATGCTCGAAGAACTCGGCGATGTGCTGTTCCATGTGATATTTCAGGTGAGGCTCGGCGAAGATAATGGCGAGTTTTCGCGCGAGGATGTGCTGGGCGGGTTGGTGGACAAGCTTGTGCGCCGCCATACTCATGTCTTCGGTGACCAAGTCGCGGCAGGCGCGGACGATGCGATCGCCAACTGGGAAGCGGTCAAGCGGCAAGAAAAGGCAGCGTCCGGCGGCTCCATACTAGACGGCGTACCGAAGAACATGCCCGCGCTCTCATACGCCCAAGCCGTACAGGGACGCGCCGAGCGTGCGGGCTTCGACTGGGACGATTTCAACGGCGTGCTGGCGAAAGTCGCCGAGGAACTAGCGGAGATCGAAGCCGCCGGCACCGACGCCGAGCGCGAAAGCGAACTCGGAGACTTGCTGTTCTCTGTGGTCAACGCGGCGCGCTGGCTGGGCATCGACGCCGAGACCGCCCTGCGCGGCACAAACCGCCGATTCTTCGCCCGCTTCACACAAATGGAACGCATCAGCAGAGAACGCGGCACAACATTCGACACCCTATCCCTAGACGAAAAAGAATCCCTGTGGCAAGAGGCAAAGGCGGCAGAATAGAATTACCATATCCTGCCCGTCCTATCCATCGATGTTAATTCCCAATACCCCCTTAAGGAGGCTGACGAATGAGCGGAATATGGCACGGAGACCTGCGCTGCGTGGTAATGCTGAGTTTTGATGTGGACGGCGTGTCCGGCGCGCTGAACCAGAACCCGGACAGCGCACGCCTGCCCAGCTTCATGTCCGCGCGCGAATACGGGCCAAGTGTAGGCACGCCCCGCATCCTTGACCTGCTGGACAAGTATGGCATCAAGGCGAGCTTCTACATCCCCGGCTATGTCGCAGAAACGCACGAAGACTTGGTGCGCGACATCCATCGGCGCGGACACGAAATCGGGCATCACGGCTACCTGCACGAGCCGCCCGCCACGCTCACCCGTGAGCAGGAAGCGGCGGTGCTGGACAAGGGCAGTGCTATACTGGAGCGCATAACAGGCGAACGACCTCTTGGCTATCGTTCTCCGAGCTGGGAATTGAGCGAAGACTCGCTGCCGTTGCTCGCCGAGCGCGGCTTCATCTACGACTCCAGCCTGATGGGCAACGACATCCCGTACAAGGTGGACGCCGACGGGCAAAACATCGTGGAGATACCGATTCACTGGGAGTTGGACGATGTGCCGTACTTCAACTACTCGCCCGCACTAGGCGTGCGCAATGTGATGGCGAGTCCGGAGCATGTGTACAGCGTCTGGTCGGCGGCATTCGAGGGCATGCACCACTACGGTCGATCGTTCGCGCTCACTATGCATCCATACACCATCGGTCGCCCGGGACGTCTGCGAATGCTAGAGCGCCTAATCAACTACATCAAGACCTTCCCCGGAGTGGAGTTCATGCGAACGGTGGATGTGGCGCGGCTGTTCGCGGACGGCGACTAACATGGATGTACAGGGCGGATGGGGTGGAATTGGCGCAGGAAGGAGCTAGAGGTGATGCAAGATGCTGACCGACTACATAGCCGCCGCGATGCGACAGGCAGAATACAAGGTGCTGGAAGACGATACCTACTGGGGCGAAACCCCGCCACTTAGAGGCGTGTGGGCAAACGCAGACAGCCTGAAAGAGTGTGAGAAAGAGTTGGAGAGCGTCTTGGAGGACTGGATTTTGATAAGTCTAAACTTCGGCGATGCGATACCGGAGATAGACGGGGTGAGGGTGCGCGCCAAAGCGAAGGGCTTAGTCTAATGCCAGCGTTCGGGCCGGTCAGCAGAAGAAATCCGATACGGCATCTACGCGACTTGGGATTTGACGGCCCGTATCAGGGCAGACGACACCAATCCAATATATGCAAAGGCATGGAATCAATGAAGAGGACGCGGCGCGAATTCTCTCTTGGCTTGCGAATATGCCCGAAGAAGTGGCTATCATTGAGCGCGAACCATAACTACCCCCGCGCCCTTCCGCTGCCTAGTGTCAGTATCATCGGGATGGCTATCAGGACGCTGAATGCCATCAGCACGAATGGCTCGCGGTAGTTGCCGCGTATGTCGAATATCCAGCCCACCAGCACTGGCGCGATTACGCCGAACACCGCGCTTGTCGTCATCAGCGTGCCCATTATCGAGCCGTAGTGCCGTCTGCCGAACAGGTCGGCTATCAGCGCGAATCTCACAGGTATCGACGCGCCGAAGCCGAAGCCCCAAGTGATGACGAATATCACGATGTGCCATATTTCGCTGCTGAAGGCGAAGACCATCGTCCCCACGAACTGGAACATCAGCGCGCCCGCGATTACATGCCGCTTGTCCAGCCGGTCGCCGAAGTAGCCGCTGCCCAGCCGTCCAGCCACGCTGAACATAGACACGCCCAATATCGCCAGCCCCGCTATCTCGCGGCTCATGCCGAAGCTGGTTATCGCCGGTATCTGGTGTATCGACGCGGACATCACCATTCCCGAAACGCCCATCGCGATAGCCAACTGCCAGAACACCCAGCTCTTCAGCGCCTGCCGCGTGGTGTATGTTACCTCGCGCGACAATGCACTCCTTCGCGGCGTCGTTTCGCCCATTGTGGGTTCGTCCGGAAGCGGGATGCCGTCGGGCAGCATGCCGTAGTCTTCCGGGCGGCTCTTCATCGCGAACGACACGGGTATGCCCACTATCAGGTATCCGATGCCCACTATCACCAGCCCGGTACGCCAGTCTGTCGTGGCGATGAGCCAGATGACCACCGGCACCAGCACGCCGCCGATGCCCGAACCCGCCATCGTGTACGACAGCGCCTTCGACCGATTCGCCACGAACCAGTTGGCGACGGTGGTGGTTACGACGAGAAATGTGCCGAACGACAGCCCGAGGGTGAGCACCATAAAGGCTGCGTAGAACTGCCACAATTCCTGTATCCGGCTGAGCAGTATGAAGCCCAGCGTCGTCAGGAATGTGCCGAAGAGCATGACATTGCGCGGACCGAACTTGTCGATGAACCAGCCGACGAACGGCGAGATCGCGCCCGATTCGGTGCGCTGCAACGACATCGCGCCTGCGGTGAGCGCGCGGCTCCAGCCGAACTGGTCGATGATGGGGTCAAAGAATGCGCCGAAGCCCTGCCAGAATGTGCCGGATGTATAAGCTTGGCTGACCGACCCTGCCAGTACAATCCACCAGCCGTAGAAGATGCCCTTGTCCTTGCGGTCGCCCTTCGCGGCAGCGGAAGGCGTGGTTTCGCCGGCCGTATCCCGCGATGCGGACTGCCGCCCATTGTCAGCCGCATTGGCGCGGCGTTTGCGACTTCTCAGCAAGACATCTCCGTAGAAATGCGCCTCCATTGGCGCAGCGCGAATAATGAAACAACCTTCGCATTTTATAACCGCAAGAAACACTATGTAAACCGATTTCCCCGTATGAGACGATTTCACAAATGCAATGGATCTCTGTCATTTCGAGCGAAGCGAGAAATCTAAAGTCGGAAATAGGCTTGCATGCAAAGATCCCTGCCTTCGCAGGGACATGCTTCAGATTCTTCACTGCGTTCGGAATGACAAAGGCAGCGCGGAATAGCAGCGCGGAATCACAACATTAGGGATCTGTGAAATCGTCTCGCCACCGCGCCTTTCATAGCGCCGCTTGCCAACTTTGCTGTACACTTTCAGATGTGAAGACGACATTTGATAAGAAATACTCGAGTGAGAATACCCATGCCAGAATTTCGACACCTGACCGCCACTAGCCAACTCGACAGGGCGCATATCGAGACGCGGCTGTTTCCGCTGTGTGAGATGCTGCGAGACGACGGCGCCGCGGACGGACGGCTGACAGGTCTCGCGCTGTATTCGCTCTTCTACGAGCCGAGCCTGCTGACGCGCACTTCGTTCGAGCGCGCGATGGGGCTGCTTGGGGGGCAGGTGTACCAGACCGAGGACGCGTCGCAGTTCTTCCCCGTGTCCAACGCGAGCCACATGGACAATATCATCAAGATTCTGGCGAGCCTGCGCATCGATGTGGTCGTGCTTCGCAGCAGTGCGGCGGGCGTCGTGGAGCGCGCGGAGTTCGCGGACGCGCTGACGGTCATCAACGGCGGCAGCGAGGACGATCATCCCACGCAGGCGCTCGCCGACCTGTACACACTGCAACGCGAACTCGGCGGCATCGACGGCGCGCGCATAGTCGTCGTGGGCAGGCTGGAACACCGCAATGTGAACGCGCTGCTGCGCGGTCTCGCGCTCTTCGATGGCGTCAATGCGACGCTCGTGCCGTCCAGCGGCGACGCGGATCCGGATGTGCTCGGCTACTGCCGCCAGCGCGGTATGAGCATCAGCGTTGAGAAGGACTTGGACGCGCTGGAATCTGCGGATTCCATCTATCTCAACGCGCCGCGAACGCTTGCGCACACGCGGCTGCTGCGCTCGCGTGGCGCGCTCAATCTGCGCATCGACCGCGCCTTCATGGACAGGCTGAAGAGCAACTGCGTCATCCTAGACCCAATGCAGCGCAGCGGCGACTTCACCGTCGAAGTCGAAGACGACCGCCTTGCATTCTACCGCCAATCCGAAAACTCGCTGGTAATGCGCATGGCAATCCTCGCAGATCTGCTCGGCAAGGACTAGGCTCTGTGGACATTTCTGATTTTCAGCCCGTCATTCCTGCGTAAGCAGGAATCCAGAGGTTTGCAGATAGTATTATTGGCACGAATTCGGCTTCATCTTACGGCTCTGGATTCCCGTTCCCCGATCGGGGTCGAGGACATGCTTCACGGTAATGACGCAAATGTCCACACAACCTAACCTGGATGCGCAGGATATGTCCTTACCCCCGCGCTTGCAGCAGGCGGGCTACGAACGGCGCGGCGGCGGGGCCTAGCGTGGTGAGCGAGCGGCGTATGCCGGTGTGCCGCAGCACTTTCAGGATGACCTTGCTGTGCCAGTCGAACGCGACATCTTCGCCTATGTAATCCGCGATGTCGCCATCGGACAGGAATGCGTCCAGCAGCCGCTCGATTTGTTCGTCGCCCAGCGTCTCGTACAGCATGCGCGCGTAGTATCCGATGCGCAGTTCTCTGCCGAACACCGCCTTCCACTGCCGCTCGTAGCCGCGCAGGTCGTTGGCCGCGTACTTGCCGCGCGCGATTGCGGTTTGCGCCGCCTCAGCCGCGATTCGCCCGGACAAGAACGCGTAGTATATGCCGCCGCCCGTCGTGGGCTTGACCAGTCCTGCGGCATCGCCCGCCACGAGCGTCCTGTCCGCGTAGCTCGGCGACAGCGGGCGTATCGGTATGCCCCACGCCTTCTGCTCACCCGCGAGTTCGCCGATTCTGCCTTCCGCGCGCAGTCGTTCGATGAACGCGTCCATCTGCCCGTTCGCGCGGCGTCTCGGCGCCATCCCGGCGAGCGCGCGATTGCCCGACAGCGGCACGAGCCACGCGAACGAGTCGTGCGCCGTCCCGCTGCCAAGATAGACCTCGGTCTCGCGCAAATCGTTGGCAATCGCTTCCACCTGATAGCCGACGAGATACTCGCTGCTGGCGCTGCCGTTATCCCGGTAATTGTCCCTGCCATTGTCCCGGCGGTAGTCGCTAGTCTTTCGATTACCGGCAGTCTTCTTATCGCCGTCCAAACCGACCATTCGCAGCAGCGGCGAGCCGAAGCCGGACGCCAGAATCACAATGCGGCAGGTGTATGCGCGGCGCACGCCATCGCTTACGGCTTCAATCTTCGCGTGCGTGCCGTCGATGCGTATGTCGGTAACGCGCGAATCTAGGATGTACTCCGCGCCGGTGTGCTGCGCTTGCTCTGCCACCGCGTTGATATACGCGACACGGTCCACGATGTACGCCTGCGTCGCAGTGCGCTCGATGCGATAGTGTCTGCCAGCCGGCGATACGATGGTCGCCGAGCGCGCCTCGCCGTGGATATGCTCCGCCGCCGGCGCGAACAATTCCGCGCATTCCCTGCCGATGATGCCCGTGCAAAGCTTATCGCCAATTCGCGTGCGCCAGTCCAGCACGGCAACACTGACGTTGCGCTGTGCCAGTTCCAGCGCCGCCATATTGCCGCATGGACCGGCACCGATTACGATAACATCTACATCACGCAAGTGGACGACCTCCCATCGTGCAGACTGCCAGACCTACTATGCCAGACCTTTTGACTGAATGACTATGACTGAAGCACTACCGCGTTATGCGAACAAGGGACAACGGCGCAAATTGGAAGCGCAGTGGCTCGCCGCGCTCGAGAACGGCGTGTACCATCCTGCGTCGATTCAGCCACAAGGTGCCGCGCCGCCGCAGCTTTTCGATGCCGTGCGGCTCTTCAATGCGGGGCTGTATTGGGAATGCCATGAAGTTCTTGAAGAGGTCTGGCTGGATACGCCGTATCCGCAGCGATTCTTCTGGTCAGCGCTGATAAAGCTGGCGGTCGGAATGCACCACGCAGCGCGGCGCAACACGCACGGCGCGCGCGTCAAGATAGGCGATGCCGTGCGTCTGCTGCCGCTCTTTCAGCCAAACTTCGCCGGCGTCGATACGGCCGCCGCACTTTCGGACGCTCTGCGCCTGCAACAAGCCCTGCGCGCCCAGCCAATAGATTGGTCGGCAATCGCGAATATGTGCCAGCCGGTCATCATTGTGCAGCTGCAATGCGAAGGCTAGTCGTTAGACTGCGCGGATTCGGCGTACATCGCGTCCGTCTTCGCCGCCATCACGAAGTCGTTGCGGTGCAACCCGCGAATCTTGTGAGTCCACCAGTCCACGCCCACGCGTCCCCACTCGACCGTGATGCGCGGGTGATGTCCCTCGGCGTCCGCAGACTTGCCGAGATTGGTGGCAAAGTCAAGCGCGCCGCCGAAGTCCCTGAACCTGAATGTCCGTTGCAATCGAGGAATGCCGTCCGTGTCGGTCAGATCCCAATCCGCGACCTGCGGATGTAGCTCCGCGACCTCCGCATCGGTAACACGCGGCGAGTCCCTGCGGCAGGCAACGCACTTTTCCCTAACGAGCATAGTCATAGCAATGTCCCCTTCATTTTCAGCAAGTCGGTCAGCAAGTGTGTGTGGCACAAGTACATAATAATAGCGTCCGCCGCCAAAACGCAAAAGCCCCCGCAAGGTATGAGAAGATTTCACAAATGCCGATTCGCCAAGTTAGGATATCCGTCATTCCTGTGGAAGCAGGAATCCATACCCTTGAACGCTGGATTCCCGCCTTCGCGGGAATGACGGTTAGAGATTGACGCCGAGTCTTTCACAAATGCAATTTATACCTGTCATTCCGAACGCAGTGAGGAATCTAAACGCGTTGACTACGGACAGGCTTGTTTATACACAGCGATTTTAGACCCATCACTTCGTTCAGGGTGACAACTGAATGCCCCTGTGTTAAACACCCCTTTGCTTGACGGCTCTGGCACTGCCACATACACTTTCGCGGTGAAGTAGGCACAAACAACACAAACGTACCGACACAATCAAGTAAGGAGCGTTGTTATGCGGCAGAATCGTGTTAAGCAGCTTATGCGCGAGGGCAAGCTGGCGCTGGGCAAATATGTCAGCCTTGCCGATCCGCAAGTCGTGGAGATTATCGGCATCGCGGGGTTCGATGCGGCGTTTATCGACATGGAACATACCGGCTTCGACCTGCGAACCATCGAAGAGATGATCCGCGCGTCCGACTTGGCGGGCGTTACATCGATGGTGCGTGTGCCGGACAACGACGCCAAGCTGATTTTGCGCATCCTGGATATGGGCGCGGAGGGCATTATCATCCCGCATGTGGATGGCATCGAAGGCGCGAAGCGCGCGGTGGACGCGGTACGATACCCGCCGATGGGCGAACGCGGCGGCGCAGGCGGCACACGCGCAGCGCGGTTCGGCGATGTGGCTTGGAACGACCATGTGCGCCAATCCAATGAGGAAATCGTGCTGTCCGTGATGACCGAAGACGACAAGGGCATCAATGATGTGGAGGCTATCGCCGCGCTGGACGGCGTGGACTTGGTGTCAATCGGACCCACCGACCTGTCGCAGACGCTCGGCGTTACCGACCCGGCAGACCCACGCCTGCGCGACAAGGTGAACGAGATAGCGGCGCAGGTCAAATCCATCGGCAAGGCGAAGCTGCAAATCCCGATGGGACACGCCGCGCTGCCGCTCACTCCGCAAGAGCTGCTGGAACTCGGCGTCGGCTACACGCATGTCGCCCCCGCGCCGCCCGCCATCTTGATGCAGCAGTTCCGCAACAGCGTCAGCGAAATCCACGCGGCGGTGGGCAGAGAAAACTAGGTTCTAGTTGACATTTCATCTAGTACTCCATTTTCGCTTGTCATTTCGAGCGAAGCGAGAAATCTAAAGTCGGCAACAGGTTTGCACGCAACGATCCCTGCCTTCGCAGGGACACGCTTCAGATTCCTCACTGCGTTCGGAATGACAAAGATAGCGCGGAATGACAACATTAGGGATTTGTGAAATCGTCTCAACATAGATATGCAGAATGAGTATGATATGGGAGGACAGATAGATTATGCGCGCTCTCGTATTGAATGGGGATACTTATGCGGTCGAGGACAGGCCGACGCCGGAGCCGGACACGGGCGAGGTGCTGTTTCGCACGCATTACTCGGGGATTTGCGGCACGGACTTGCACGCGCCGAATCTTGATTTCTACACTTATGGCGTCGTCATTGGGCACGAATTTGCCGGTGAAGTAGCAGCGCTGGGCACCGGCGTGCGCGACTGGAAAGTGGGCGACAGGGCGATAGTGCATCCGCGTGGCAACTTCTGCGGCGTGTGCTACGAATGTCGGCAGGGCTGGCCGAATATATGCAGCGCGGACGAGATTTGCGCTCCGGCAGGCAGCGTGCGAGACGGCGGCATGGCTGCCTATGTGAGCCTGCCTGTGGGCAAACTGCGCGCGCTGCCGGACGAAGTTACAATGCTCGAAGGCGCGTGGGCAGAACCGATTTCCATCGCGCTGCGCGGTGTCAGCAGGTCTGGATTCAGCGTCGGACAGCGCACCGTCGTCATCGGCGCCGGTCCCATCGGGCTGCTGACGACTATGCTGCTGCGGCACGGCGGCGCGAGCGACATCACCGTCATCGAGCCGAGCCAAATGCGCCGCGACAAGGCGTTGGAACTCGGCGCAGACCGCGCTATCAACCCGTTCGACGACGACCCTGCGATGGTATTCGGCACGGACTTGGACTTGGCAGACTGCGTGTTCGAGTGCTCCGGCGCGCGCACAGCGCTCGACACGGCGGTGAGCATCGCCCGACCGCATGGCGTCATCATGCTCGTGGGCGTGGCGAGCGGCAATGTCAATTTCCTATCGCTGCGCGCGCTCACTAAGGAAATCACCATTCGCAGCAGCTCGCGCAACGCCGATGAAATCGTCACGGCGACAAGGCTGCTCGCGAGAAAGGCGCTCGATGTGCACGCGCTCACCAGCGATGTCGTGTCCATCGAAGACTCGCTCGCCGCCCTGCAGCGCCTAGATAGAGGCGAGGGAATCAAAATCTTAGTGAAACCAACTGAATGAGATAAACATCGACATACAGGTGTAGAGGATGGGGCAGACGAATATGAATAGCAAACCGATCATTACCGCCATCGAAATCGTGCAGTGGCAAACCGAGCTGCGAGATGTGCAGCCGGAGCCGACCATTGGCATTCCGCAGTATTCGCCCGGCAGCGTCATCAAGCGCGCGAACCACGCGCTCCGTGTCCACACCGATGTGGGAATCACGGGCGAGTACATCGGCGGCTCGGCGCTGGACTACACGGCGATCGCCGGATTTGCGCGCGTGCTGCTGGGGCGAAACGCGCTGCAACGCGAAAACATCTACAACGACCTCAAGCAGGCGATGCGCCAGTCCGGGCGAATGGGCACAGGCGTTATGGACATCGCGCTGTGGGATGTCGCGGGCAAGTACCACGACGCGCCTGTGTACGAACTGCTCGGCGGGTCGCAGAAGAAGCTGCCTTGCTACGCCAGCACCTATGTCGGCGACTCCGTGCCGGGCGGTCTGAACTGCGCCGAAGCATACGCGGACTTCGCCGAGTACTGTCTCGATTTGGGCTATCCCGCGTTCAAGATTCACGGCTGGCAGTCCGCGCCGATACAAGAGCAAATCGCCATCGTGGAAGAAGTCGGCAAGCGCGTGGGCGGCAAGATGGACCTGATGCTAGATCCGTTCTGCGCTATCAACACATTCGGCGACGCGCTGAAATTGGGGCGCGCGTGCGACGAGTACAACTACTTCTGGTACGAAGACCCGTTCAAGGACGGCGGCGTGTCGATGCACGCGCACAGGAAGCTGCGGCAGATACTGAAGACGCCGATATTACAGTTGGAGCACGTGCGCGGGCTGGAGTCGCATGTGGACTTCATCGAGGCAGAGGCGACTGACTTCGTGCGCGCCGACCCGGATTACGACGGCGGCATAACCGGCACGATGAAGATAGCGCACGCCGCTGAGGGCTTCGGTTTGGATGTGGAACTGCATGTAGCCGGTCCGGACAGGCGGCACCTGATGGCGTCGATGCGCAACACGAACTACTACGAGATGGGCTTGCTGCACCCAAAGCTGCCGCTAATCAACACGCCCGAGTTCAAGTGCGACTACCGCGACGCTATGGACGCCATAGACGAAAACGGCTGCGTGGACATCCCTGAAGCCCCAGGGCTAGGCGTCCAATACGACTGGGATTTTATTAAGGCGCACGAGACGGACAGGGCAGTGTTCAACTAAGGTACTTATCAGGATGGGTAGGTTGAGTGGTATAATCCGCCATTGGTATAGCCATTAGTATATAATGGCAACGCTCGAATAGACACAGCGGCGGTATTCTCATACTGTCCCCATTGGCGAAAGGAATGCAGCAAGGCTATGAGCCGAAGAAACCTATTATTGGGAACCATCGTAATTGGCGCACTCGCGATAGTCCTCGTGGCGAGCGGCGCGTTTGGCGGTCCGCTGTCGCCGCAACCCGACGGCAGTGTCGCGCACGCGCAGACATCGGACACGCCCACACCAACACCCGTACCGCCGCCAGACCAGCCGGGCAGCGAACCACCCAACGACTTCGACGCCCGAAACTTGACGCCAGTCGATGACATGCCGCCCGTCAACGAGCGCGCGGCGCAGACGTACCCGAACCTCGATTCCAACCTCAACCGCCTGGTCGAGCAGGTCACGGTGGGCGCGCTGTCCTTTGCGGCGGCGGCGGAGCAAGCGCCACTGCACAGCGGCGAATCGGTCGCTGTTACGCTGTTCGTCGAATCGGGCAGCGCGGAAGGCATAGCCGACTGGCTCGAAGAGAATGGGGCATCCCCGCGCAACATCGGCGACGACTACATCGAGGCGTATGTCCCCGTATCGCTGCTAGGCGCAGCGTCAGAGCAGGACGGCGTCGGCGTCATCCGAACCATGATCCCGCCGGAGGCGCTGCAAGGCAGCATCGTCAGCGAGGGTGCAGCGCTGCACGGCGCACCTGCTTGGAACGCCGCAGGCTTCACCGGAGTCGGCGTGAAAATCGGCATCATTGACGTTGGGTTCGAGGGCTTCGCTAGCCTGATGGGAAGCGAAGTGCCAGCAACGGTGCAGACTAGGTGCTACCACGACCTCGGGATGTACACATCGGACCTGTCAGACTGCGAGTATGACAGTCGGCACGGTACAGCGGTAACCGAAGCTGTGTTCGACATAGCGCCGGACGCCACCTACTACATTTCTAATCCAGGATCCTGGAGCGACTTGCAATCTGCTACGCAATGGATGGTCGCCAACGATGTGGATGTGATCAATCATTCGGTTACCTGGATATGGCATGGTCGTGGCGATGGCATATCACCCTTCGCATCTGGGCCACTCACTACGGTGGATATTGCCGTAGATGGCGGTATTATCTGGGTCAACTCTGCTGGCAATAGCGCGACTGACACATGGTATGGCACGTTTAACGATCCTGATGGAGATAACGTGCATAGCTTCGAATCGGGTGACGAGTGCAATAACATAACTCTCGATCCGGGCGATGTAATTCTAGTCCAACTACGCTGGGGCGACATCTGGATGGGCGCGAGCCGCGACTTGGACCTAACGCTTAACCGCGTAACATCCTCCGGTAATTTTCCTGTCGCATCCAGTACGGATAACCAATTCGGCGATATAGAGCATATACCGCTTGAGCTGTTTGTGTACGCTTCGGAGGAAGGCGGAGAGTATTGCTTGACAGTCAATCAATGGGGCGCAAGGAGACCCGAGTGGCTTCAGATGCAGGCATGGAGAATTCGCGAACTGGAGCATCATACCAATAGCTACAGCATAACTAGCCCTGCAGAAAGCAAAAACCCCGGCATGCTCGCCGTCGGCGCTACACGATACAGCGACACTTCCACAATCGAGTTCTTCAGCAGCCAAGGTCCGACGCCGGACGGCAGGATCAAGCCGGAAATCGTGGGTGTGGACGGGGGACAGACAGCGGCCTATCGCTCGGGTGAAAGTCCTGAGGGCCGCTTCTACGGCACGAGCCAAGCAGCTCCGCACATTGCGGGGCTTGCCGCTCTTGTCAAGCAGCAGAATCCGGATTACACACCTGCACAAATTGCCGATTACCTGAAGAGCAACGCTGAAGCGCGCGGCTCCGTTCCCAACAATACTTGGGGCTACGGCTTCGCCAAGCTGCCTAGCGATGTGACATCGATCATACCTACTCCCACGAGCACGCCCACAGCCACGCCGATACCCGACGATGTCTGCATCGCAGCGCTGACCGGCCCTGCGACGATAGACGGCTCGTGGACTGCGGACTGCCTCTCTTCTACGGCGGCTCCGGGTGGCGAGGGCGACCGCTACGCACGGTTCTATACATTCACGCTCACGGGCAATACCGTTGTGGATGTCACGCTGGAATCGGAAATAAACACATATCTGTACATTCGCTCCGGGCATGGTCCGGACGGCGCGATAGTGGAGGACGGCGGCAGTTCCACGATATCCGAACTATCGCAGGAACTTGCGGCAGGCGACTATACCATCGAAGCGACGACATACAATCCGAACGAAGGCGGAGACTTCACGCTGACGGTGCAAATGGAGGGAACGGTCACGCCGACACCGACACCGCCTGCCACTCCCACCCCAATACCGACACCGACACCGCCTGCTCCGCCTGCTCCGGACATCAAGGAAGCCGCTTGCAACGCGGATGACCTGAGTCATATCGGTGACTATGAGACTGTCGTTGAGTACGGTCCGTTTACATATCGCAGCAATTACTATGGAATCGTTCAGGAGTACCTAATCCGGCTTGAAGCCACGACATCGGATGTCGCAATCGTCTGTATCGCCACCAGATACGACATCGTCGATAATGCGCGTTGGCACGGTCTGAATTACTCGACCGCGCTGAGTGAATTCGGGACTATCGTTGACGGTAACATAAATGACCATGAGCAGGCTTTCATAGCAAATCAGATAGGCCATGACATGCTCGGCTTGCATGTGGATTATCTGTCGAGTGGCGAGGAGAGAAAATTAACCGACGCTAGGTTCATCGACGCTCGGAATCTGACGGTAGCATTAGTCCGCTTCATACACCCCGGCGCAGACGAATATCCCGATATTGAAGGTCCCGCGGGCGTAGCTAGGACTATCGCGAACAGGTTGTTCTCGGCTGTCGGCGCAAACTCGTGGGGCAGGCAGGCGTTCGACGCGGCTGAAGCGCTGAAGTAGAACCCTAAACGAACAGGATGGACAGGATAGATAGGATACGGCATCAACATGCCAAGCCGACATCTTGCCCATCCTGTATATTCGTAGGATCTTTCGATTATTCATGTCATTTCGAGCGAAGCGAGAAGTCTAAACGCGTTGACTACGGACAGGCATGTTTTCACACAGCGATTTTAGACCCTTCACTTCGTTCAGGATGACAACCGAAATATCCTGGTATATCCGTGTAAATGTTTATGGGCAATAGTTGGCTTGGCATAATAATAGTGATGGCGGCGGCGCTGTTCGCGGTGGGCTGCTCGAATGCACGGGCGGACGTGCCGCCGGCGGAGCAGCGCGCGCAGGCATTGAATCGGTCTATCATGTGTCCGGTGTGCCCAGGCGAATCGATAGACCAGTCGCAGGTCGCGCTCGCCGTGCAGATGCGCGGCATTGTGGACGAAAAGCTCTCAGAAGGCTGGACCGACGAGCAGGTGCGCGAGTTCTTCGTTGAACGATACGGCCCCAGCGTGCTGCTGCAGCCGCCGACCGAAGGCGTGTCGCTTGCCGTGTGGATATTGCCGCCGATGGGCGTCGCCGCCGCGCTCGCCGTGTTCGTCTTGGTCGTGCGCAATATGCGCCGCAAGCCGGACCCGGACTACGATGCGGGCGACATGCAGTCCGCGCTCTCGGACGATGATTTGCAGGCGTATTACGACCGCGTGGAATTGTCGGTATCCGATACTAACATTGATGGGCAGGGTAGGGATGAACAAGGAAGTTAAGCATGGTTGATGCTGGGCAGCTGGCGCTTGTGATTGCGATGGTGGTTACGGCGTATGCCGCGCTCGCCTCGTTCGTGGGCGCGTGGCAGCGCATTCCGGACTTGACGGCGAGCGCGCGCTACGGCTTCTACTCCGTGCCCATGCTGCTGTTCGTCTCCACTGCCGCGCTGGTGTACGCCTTCGTTACGCGCGATTTCAGCGTGCGCTATGTCGCAGAAAACAGCAATCTGGCGATGTCGCACATCTACACATGGGTCGCGTTTTACGCGGGCAACGCGGGGTCGCTGCTCTACTTGGCGCTGGTGCTGGCGGTCGTATCCGCCATCGCCGTGCTGACGATACGCAAGCGTTTGCCGCACACCACGCCCTACGCGCTCGGCGTGATGGCGCTGATACTGGCGTTCTTCCTCGCCATAATGTTGTTCCTCGCCAACCCTCTGGAACGCCTGCCGGTAACGCCGCCGGACGGGCAGGGCATCAACCCGCTGCTGGTGCATTTTGGCATGTTCATCCACCCGCCGCTGCAAATGGCGGGCTTGGTGCTGGTCGCCGTGCCGTTCAGCATAGCGATGGGCGCGCTTGCGGCAAGGCGCGGCGGCAGAGACGAATGGGTCGATCTCGGCAGGCTGTGGGGCATGGTGTCGTGGCTGGTGCTGACGCTCGGGCTGCTGCTCGGAAGCTGGTGGGCGTACACGATACTCGGCTGGGGCGGCTACTGGGCTTGGGACCCGGTGGAAAACTCCGCGCTTATGCCGTGGCTCGCGATGACCGCCTTCGTGCATTCCATAATGGTGCAAAAGCGGCGCGGGATGTTCCGCATGTGGAACATGGCGCTCATCATCACTGCGTTCACGATGGCGCAGATGGGCATGTTCATCAACCGCGGCGGTCCGGTGCCGTCCGTGCATTCGTTCGCGCAAAGCACGATGGGCTGGCTGTTCCTCGCATTCATGGCGGGGACGCTGCTCATATCCATCGCGGTCTTCATGTGGCGATACGACTCGTTGCGGAGCCGCGCGCGCCTAGAATCTTTCGTATCCCGCGAGAGTTCGTTCCTGGGGCAGAACATCCTGTTTCTCACAGTCGCGTTCGTAACGCTGTGGGGCACGATATTCCCGGTGTTCAGCGAGGCTGCGGACGACACGGTGATTACTGTCGGTCGGCCGTTCTTCGATCGCGTGAATGGGCCCATCCTGCTGGTAATAATCGCGCTGATGGGCATAGGGCCGCTGCTGCCGTGGCGCCGATCCACCACGCAAAGCCTGATACGGGCATTGCGAGCGCCGGTCGTTACCGCCTTGCTGGTAGTCGTCGCGCTGCTGATCGTGGGCGTGCGTCAGCCATTCGCGCTGCTTGGGTTCGCTGCCGTTGGCTTGGCGGTCGGCGGCATAGCGAGCGAGTGGTATCGTGGCACGCGATCGCGACACAGACGCGGCGAGGCGTATCCGGTGGCGTTCCTGAACCTGCTGTCCGGCAATCGCCCGCGCTACGGCGGATACATCGTGCATATCGGCATATCCATGCTTGCTGTTGGAGTGGTGGCGTCTTCGTTCTTCAGCGCGCAGCGCGACATCGTGATGCTGCCCGGCGATGTGCAGGCGTTCGGCGATTACACATTCAAGTATGTCGGCGCGGTGCACACGGTGCATACCGACAGAGCGGAGTCGATAGCGGCGTTCGATGTGTGGAAGGGCGAGCGATTCTCAGGCAGGATGGAGGCGTTCCGCGCGTTCTACCCGACATTCAGCATAGCGTCCACAAAGGGCGCAATTCGCAGCACGCCCATCGAAGACTTCTACATCGTGCCGTCCGAATTCGGCGCGGACGACCAAGCGGTATTCCGCGTGCTGATAAACCCGATGGTCTGGTGGATGTGGGCGTCCGGTCCTGTGCTGGCGCTGGGCATACTGGTCGGGCTTTGGCCCTCGAGGCGTCCTGAGCCGGCTGTAGTGCGCGTGCCATCCGGCGCGCAGGCAGCGAGGGCATAGCGGACAATGCTTGTGTTAATTGCCGTGCTGCTGGCGCTGATACCTGCCGTCATCATCGCGTACCCATTTCTGCATCGTGGCGAAAGCGCCGAGTGGCTGGACGACGAGAGTTCGCCTATGGCAACGCTGCAACGCCGTTGGGATGCCGCGCTAGACGGCGTCCGCAGCGCCGAGCTGGAGTACGCGATAGGCAGCCTGGCCGAAGAAGACTATCGCTGGCTGCGCCGCCAATACATGCGAGAGGCGGCAATAGTCCTGCGCGCCATGGAACTAGAGCAAGAGGAAGAAGAAGCGCTCCTAACGCAGATCGAAATCGAAACCCGCAGAGTAAGAGCGCGCGTGCTGGGGGAAGACGGGATGGCTGCGGGGGAGTGACGGCGTTGCGTTGCCCTAATGGGACAAACCACGACAAACCGGGACAAACGAAGAAGCGGGAGCAGCCTATTTGACTGCCCCCGCCTGTTTTCATTTGCCCTTATGGGCGACTATCTTGCGGCTAACTTAGGAATCCGCTTATTTCGCCGCGGATGCGGTTGTTGAAGTCCTTGCGGGCTTCGTCGTACTTGGGGCCGACCGGGCGCCTGTCGTTCTGCACGGCGGCGATGTAGGAATCCAGCCCCGTACGGTGGCGGCGGATTCCCCGAATAGAACCTACGAATCTGTCAATCATGTGCAACCTCCTTGCCTTCAAGGTTTGCAGAATACCGTTTCATTCTGCCACGTTTGGCAGTTCACTTGCGGTATGTATCCATCATAGGCAATCCATAGCATTACTTGAAGATATATTACTGAATATGTTATATTTGTTACAGCAATGACAACATGGTTCTACATTCTTGCAGAGGTCTATCAACAAATGGAAATTCGGGAACTGAGGAGCTTCAGCACGGCGGCGCGCCTGCGGAGCATTTCACGGGCGGCACGGGAACTTGGGTTGGGGCAGCCTACGGTTACGACGCACATCAAGAAATTGGAAGAAGAACTGAATATGACGCTGTTCGACCGGGTGAAGCGTCCCATACAGCTCACGCTCGCCGGACAGCGATTGGCGGACATCGTTACGCCGCTGGTTGAAGGCATCGACGCGCTGCCGACAATGACCGCGCTCGCCGAAGAAGAGGGCCCGGTGCACATCGCGTCCACGCCGGACATCATCCCGCATACGCTGCTGCGCGTGGTGCGCGTGTTCCTGAACCGCTATCCGCGTGTTCACCTGCGGGTGCGCTCCGGCACGCGCACCGAGGTGCTGCAAATGGTGGAGAGCGGCGATGTTGACCTAGGCGTGGTGCAGCACGCGGAGAAGAGTGAGTCGCTGGAGTTTCAGGGGCTGTTCCTGTACGAGCGCGTGCTGATAACGCCGCTGGACCATCCGCTAATGCGCGAGCCGCTGCAGTCGCTGGAGCAGATAGCGGGGTCGCCGCTCATTCTAATGGGACGCGGCACGCACACGCGGCAGATTTTGGAGGAAGAGTTCAAGCGGCGCGGCGTGGACTACGACATAATAGTCGAGCTGGACAGCATGGACATGATCAAGCGGTATGTCGAGCTGGGCATGGGCATATCGGTGGGACCCCGTCTGTCGATAGAGCCGGACGACTCGCAGCGCGTAGGCGTCATAAGCCTGGCAAACTTCCTGCCCGTCGATCAAGCGGGCATCGTAACGCTAAAGGGCAAAACAGTCTCCACGCCCACCCGCAACTTCATCGCCGTAATGCAGGATGTGCTGTCGCCGGCAGGCTCGCATCGGTAATTTTCGCTCATTCATCCCATCTCCGCCCCAATCCTGCCCTTCCTGTCCATCAATGTTAGTGAACCACGCCCGGCGCGTATTTGATGCCCACCAATTCCGCGGTTACGACTATACGGTGGTCGTAAACTAGGCGAGGGACGCAGGCTACTAGCGTTAGCTGCGCTACATCTGCGCCGTAGAGTTCGAGCTCGTCCTGGTGCAACACCTCGGTGCGAGTGATCTTGTACAGGAATATGCTGCCGTCTTCGTTCTCCAACTCCACGAACACATCGTCGCCGTCTCGCAGCAGGTCGGGTATCTCCGGCAGACGCTGGAACACGTTGCCTTCGCCCCTAATCGGGCTTTCCAAGTGTCCGAAATACCACGCATTGCCGCGTTCTCCCGGGTTCGGCGACTGTGGTATGTGTCCCACCAGATTCTTCGGCGTCTCGTACGCTCTGCTGTCACCTAAGTTCAATATGGACAGTTCCTTCGTCTCCGAATCGACATCTATCAGCGGAATGGCGATGCGCGTGGTTGCGCTGCCCGAACCCCGAAGCAGCGCGTCATCCACCGCCGACACCGCGCGGAATCCGTCCGGCAATCCGCTGCCGCCACCGTCCGGGTTGTACACATACGGCTCGCCGCCTGCCCAAAGCGGCTGCGCCCAGAACTTGGGGTGAATGTGCGACGCAGGATAGAGCGCAGTGTAGCTCGACGGCGGCAAAGTGGATTCTTCCTGATTGGCGGGACTCGCCGGACTGGTCGGACCAGTCGGGCCAGTATGGTTTGATGACTGCGCCGGGCTGACGGCGCCTGCTTGCGAACCCGCGTTGACAGGCAGGTTTACGGCGGCGCTGCCCGATGATGTTGTCACCGATGCACCAGTCGTTGTGCCTTGCGCCGGAGCGACGACAGGATTGCTGAGCAAAGGCGCGGACGACATGGTAGAAGACGATGACGACGATGCAAACGACGCGCCGGCCGGAGCAGACGGATTGGCGAGCGTGGACTGCGCGGACTGCGCCGCCACAACATAATTGAGGTCGCCGAGCTGCGAGCGTGCGCTTGTGGCGTAGGCGAAGTAGCCGCTGACGATGGTCAGCAGCAGCGCGCCCACCACTACCATCGCAATGCCGAGCGTCAAATTGCGCCGGCGAACGGGACGCCGCGTATTGTCGCTGTGCTGCTGGCTGGTTCTCATGCGCTAGTCGCTGCCGGTTCGGAAATAGACATCGATGGTCAGGATACGCGATATGGCGCACAAATCCGCCGCATCTAATGCAAGAGCGTAATTGGAGACTTGGGGAGAGCCTGCGAATGCCTACCGCATGCGTGGGATATGAGCTGCGCCGTTGGCTATGGGCTCGTTCAGGTACACATCGCCGTTGCGGATTTTGATGTTGAACCCGCAATCGGGATCGCTGCACACCCAAGCCTTGTAGTGAATCGGCGCTCCCTGACTTCCGAAGTCGGATAATGGAAGCAAGCTACCCTGTGGGCATGCTTTGCATTCCGGCCAAGTCTGTTGCACGGCACCCTCCTCCTTCTTCCTGCACGACTTGAATACCGATAATATATTCAGGAAGTATATCTCAATTGTATCATTATAATGTTGAGTTAAACAAGTATGTCCACACGCGCGAAAGTATCAGATTCTGCGTAAGTGAAGCAAGCCCCAGTCTTGGGCATAATTGAGACCAACATCCTTCCCGTCCTGTTCATCCCTATCCTGTCCATCAATGTTAATCTCCCACCCTATAAATCCGCGTGGGCTATGCGGTCGTACTTCGCGCCGCCGGGCAGAAGCGTGCTCCGCATAAGGCTGATACCGTTCACCGCGATGATGCGAGTTGTGGGCAATTGCAATGCGGATAGGGTGTCTGTGGCAAATTGCCTGTCCGCTCGCGATGCTCTGTGGTGCATTCTTCCGACGGTCAGGTGCGGGTTGAATCGCTGCTGCTGAGTTGCGGAAAAGCCCGCCGCAATGAGCGCGTCTTCGACTTGGACTTGCAGCGAGCGTAACGCCGGCATATCGCCATCGACGCCGACCCACAGCACGCGAGCGCGATTCGCGTTAGGGAACACGCCGGTTGTGCCAAGCGTAAGGCAGAACGGCGCGTTAGGCGCATTATCCGACCGGCGCTTCGACGAAAACGCGGCAACCGCCTGCGCCATCGCATCCTTAACCACCGGCACCCTATCAACACCAATGTCGCCGAGAAATTTCAGTGTCAGGTGAACGCCCTCAGGACGGACAAGCCGCAGATTGTCAATGCGCGCGCGCCGCAGCGAATCTATCGCATCCGCCACGACCCGCTTCACATCATCAGGCAGCTCAATGGCAACAAAGACGCGCAAAGTATCCATACTCGACCCCTATATCCTACCCATCCCGCTAAATCATCTCGCCCAGCCGCCTATACCAGCACACCAGTGCGTCCAGCGAATAAGCGGCGTTCGCGGGACTCGGATTCGGCACGACGAACACCTTCGACTGCCCGATGCAGCGCTTCTGCAAGCCTAGCTCGATGGTCGATTGCCGGACGCCCTCGCCATGCCGCAGGTAATTGCGATAGGCGACCGCGCCGTGAAAGCATACGATGCGCGGCTGAAATCGTTCCATCTTCGCCTTCAGCACGGGAGCCCACTCGCGGTAGTTTGCGGCGCGCAAGTCGGACGCGCCTCGCGTTGGGCGCTTGACCACATCGGTCAAGCCGATGCCCTGTTCCGGCAGCTTGTAATCGGTCGCGGAGTCTAGCGGCTCGGCGAGCAAGCCGGAGCGATTTATCGCGCGCCAGAAACGGTTGCGCGGCGTGGCAAAGTAATGCCCGACTTCGACCGAATACAGGCTAGGGTTCAAGCCCACTAGCACGATGTCCAAGTTTTCTTGCAGATAATCCGGTAAGGTGTCCATGGAGCTTACTTAACGGGATGGGTAGTATGGACTGGATGGGTAGGATAGTGGATGAGCATTAGTATAAGACGATTTCACAAATGCAATTTATACCTGTCATTTCGAGCGAAGCGAGAAATCTAAAGTCGGAAACAGGTTTGCATGCAACGATTTCAGATTCCTCACTGCGTTCGGAATGACAAAGACAGCGCGGAATGACAATATTAGGAATTTGTGAAATCGTCTCATTAGTATGGCATTTGCGTTTCCGGGTGTTCGCGGATGTAGTGGACTTGCCGCACGCTGAAGTCTTCTTGCAGCTGCACGGTTAAGCCACCGTCTACGACGAGCGCGTGTCCGGTGATAAACGACGCCTCGTCCGATGACAGGAACGCGACCGCGTTTGCGATGTCGTCCGGCGTGCCGGTGCGGCGCACGGGATATTGATCCTCGAAGTAGCGAAAACCGGACGGGTTTTCGTCCCAGCGTTCGCGCTGCCGTTCGGTAACGATGTGCCCGGGGCATATCGCGTTGACACGGATGCCGTCGGGACCAAAGTCTATCGCCATCTGCTTGGTGATGCCGATGACGGCGGACTTGCCCGCCTCGTATATGAGCTTTTGCGGCGCCATAAGCAGCCCGTGCACGGACGATATGTTGACGATGCTGCCGCCGCCGACCGCGCGCATATGCGGCACGGCATACTTCGCCGCGAGGAAGTGAGCCTTGACCAGCGTCGCCATGCCTGCGTCCCACGCCGTCTCGGTAACGGTCAGCGCGTCGCCGTCGCTCTCGTCCGTCGGGCTGAACGCGTTGTTCACCACGATGTCCAGCCTGCCCCAATTGTCGATGGCGACTTGCACCATCGCGGCGATATGCTCGTGCTTGCCCACATCGGTGTACAGCACTTCGGCATTGCCGCCCGCACTGCGAATCGTCTCTGCGTTGGCTTGCGCTTCGGTCATATTGACATCGGCGATAAGGACATTCGCGCCGCCCGCAGCCAGCAGCCGTGAAGTCGCGCCGCCAATGCCGGCCGCGCCGCCGGTAACGATAGCCACTTTGCCTGCAAACTTGCTCATGTTAGACCTCCGGCTGGATTCTTGCTTTCGCAGGAATGACGGTCAAGGGATGGATGAACATAATTGTAATGGTTTGAGAGCGGGACTGGAAGGAGTGGGCACAAGTGCAACGCCGACCCACCCCGGAGGGACAGAGTCGGCGTTGATAGGGTTGTTCTATACTTTTGGCGAGTTTACTATCGGTCTTGGCTATCTCGCGGCAGTATCTTGAACTTGCGCCGCGCGTTTCCGAGCCACTTGCGGTAGCGTTCGCGCTTGCGGCGCTCTTTGTTGCGCCACCATTTGAATGTAACCAGCAGGTTGAACACAAGCGGGGTAATGAAATCCTTAAACGGAGGGTCTCCCCATTCCAAGTCATCATCCCAAACCCACTTGGGCCTCTTGTCGTCATTCGCCTTGCGTCGCGTCATCGTATTACCGAACGAACTCAAAGGTGTACATCCCGTTGTGGTAAGTATAATCGAATATGCCATCGGGACGCTCGTCAGTAATCACCACTGGGTCGTCGGGCATTTCCTTGATGCGCTTGATAGCCGACAGGGCGTCGTCCAGAGAGAAAGCGATATTGATTGCCCGTTTCCTTCTCAAGAACCTAGACGGGAAGCCAGGGCTACCCACCCAAGCAAGCGCACCAAATGCGAACTCCATGTACGACTGCCAAGTGGAGAAACCGTCTGCGAGCGCATAGCCGGCTCCGAACTCAGAGGTTTCCGGGTGTATGACCAAGTATCCGTTATCGTGGTAATAGATATTGTAACGGATACCGGTTTCGTCTTCCAAATCCTTCTTCAGCTTGTCCAAGTCAGCAGTATGCTCTTCCCAATTAGCTTCGTAATCCCAATCTGGTCCTGGCATTGTTTCTATGCTCCTTTCTGATGAACATAAGGTCTGTATATCACAGATGTTCTCTCATCCGAAGGCATCACCGTCTCCCTCCTTCCCTAACGGTTTGCAAATTTGCTATAGATGTTGAACATTTGTACTCACAGAGTAAGTAGAACATATATTCGCCTGCGTGTCAACCCCAATTTTGCTCGCATTCATAATCTATTTCCCCGTCTGGGAGAACATCTTGGCTCGCGACGGAGGTGATTGTATTCACGCGCTAGTCTAAATTGACATTCTTACAAGCGCGTTGCTACCATGTGGGTTGCGTGCGTGTGTGCGCTAGTACGATACGGAGAGCACCAGCCTTGTCTTATGTAAAGAGCCTGCGTTGTCGCGAATGCGGCAGCGAATACCCTGTCGAGCCGCAGTATGTCTGCGACTTCTGTTTTGGGCCGCTCGAGGTGTGTTACGACTATGATGCCGTAGCGAGCGTCATCAGCCGCGAGCGCATCACCAAGGGTCCGCTGACTATGTGGCGCTACCACGACCTTCTGCCTGTGGACGCGGAGATGGCTCTGGATATGCAGACCGGCTTCACGCCGCTCGTGCGCGCCAAGAACCTGGGCAGGCTGCTCGGGCTGAACAACCTGTACATCAAGAACGACAGCGTCAACCCGACATTCTCCTTCAAGGATAGAGTCGTGTCCGTGGCGTCCGCGAAGGCGCTGGAGTTCGAGTTCGACACGCTGGCGTGCGCATCGACCGGCAATCTTGCCGGCTCGGTGTCGGCGCACGGCGCGAAGGCGGGCATGAACACGATGGTCTTCTTCCCGTCCGACCTCGAACGCGGCAAGATACTAGGTGCGGGCATATACGGCGCAACGCTCGTCGCCGTGGATGGCACATACGACCAAGTGAACCGCCTGTGCAGCGAACTCGCGGACAACCACCGCTGGGCGTTCGTGAACATCAACATGCGCCCGTTCTACTCGGAAGGCAGCAAGACGCTGGCGTACGAAGTCGCGGAGCAGCTCGGCTGGCGCGCGCCCGACGCCGTTGTCGTGCCCGGCGCATCCGGCTCGCTCTTTACCAAAATCTGGAAGGGCTTGAACGAACTCAAAGACCTGTCGCTTATAGAAACGGCGCACACCAAGATGCACATCGCGCAGGCAGAGGGCTGCTCTCCCATCGTCACCGCATACGATGAGGATACGCCGCATGTGCGCCCGGTTACGCCGGACACCATCGCCAAGTCGCTCGCCATCGGCAATCCGGCGGACGGTTTCTATTCCATCAAGACCATCGAAAACAGCGGCGGCAGCGCGGTCGCTGCGCCCGAAGATGAGGTCGTCGAAGGCATTCAGCTTCTCGCTGAAACCGAGGGCATCTTCACGGAGACGGCAGGCGGCGTTGTGATTTCCGGACTGCGAAAGCTTGCGAAGAGCGGCAAGATACAGCCCGACGACCTGACAGTGGCGTACATCACCGGCAACGGGCTGAAGACGCAAGAGGTGGTCGAATCCGTCGTCGATCCGGTGTTCACCACGCCCGCATACGAAGATTTCATGACCAACATGGCAGCGCGGAAAGAAAGAAATGGTACGAGTCATGGCTAGGCGAAGAGTCAGGTTCACCTTCCCCGAACAATTGATTACCGAGCCGCTGATATACAACCTCGGCCGCAAATTCGAGATTGTTACGAACATCCGCCGCGCCAATGTGCAAGAGCGTGTGGGCTGGGTCGTGCTGGAACTCGAAGGCGACGAGGACGAGATAGAGCGCGGGCTGGAATGGATGATAGCGGCGGGCGTGCGGGTCGATCCGATTACGGGCGACCTGATAGAAGGGTAGGCAAGCGCATGGTTGTTCAAGACCTGACCGCCGCCGAGTACAAGCAAATGGCGTTGGACTTGCTGGTGCGCGCGGACGATGCTCTAATGGCGCGCGACTACGACAGCGTTTCCCCGATGCTGTGGGGCGCCTTAGAACACGCCTTAGCAGCGGCAGCAGTAGAGTGTGGCTGGCAGCCGCCGCAGACCGACGATGAGACGGAATTGCGAGAAATCGTTAAGCGCTTGGAGAAAGAGCGCGGCAAGGATAAGATATTGGACTATATGTCCGGCGCCGGCATATTCAAGGACAACATGAACGTTCGTTACCTTGAAGACTACGAGTTCGATTTCTTCGCCCCGAGTACGAGTCGCTTCGTGTTAAAGCTGCTCAACCAAAATGGAGTGGACACATGCAACAGCGCCACAGGCGAATAGACAAATCAGAGTGCGCTGAATTAGATTTATGAACGCTTCAGAACACGCCCAACTTGCTGTGGCATGGCTGGCAGTGTCGGACGAAGAATTCGCCGAAGGCAGGCGAATGCAGGCATCGGAGAAACTCTGGGGAGCAGTGGCGCACGCATTGACAGCAGTTGCCATGGAGCGCGGCTGGGATTACGGCAGACATAGACACTTTGCTATCAACTCTAGGCAGCTTGTCGAAGAATCCGGCAACATTACGATGGCAGAAAATCCAAAGTGGCACAGCGCTTCCGTTCTAACTTCTACCAAGGACATCTCACTGACATTCAAATTGCGGAGGAGCGTCCGCGCGTTCGTAGCTTCACTTATTTCGTTCTGAACTTTTTCCCTGAAATCCCAGACAATTAACTGCTGGCGACCAATCGACAGATTGACAATCAACTAACTAATCGGAGGAATACTCGACATGAGCATATCGGTCAGGATACCGACACCACTGCGGCGCGTAACCGACGGCGCAGACAAGGTGGACGCGGACGGTGCCACGCTGGAAGAGCTTATCGGCTCGCTGGAAAGCCAATACCCCGGAATCAAGGCGCGACTCTGCGATGAAGAGGGCGAGTTGCGCAACTTCGTGAATGTGTACATCAACGGCGAGGATGTGCGCTTCCTAGACGGGATCGGCACCGCCACCAAGAGCGGCGACGAAGTCAGCATCGTCCCAGCCGTAGCAGGCGGAAACTAACATCGCTCCATAAAAGTCCCTTCCCCCTTATGGGGGAAGGTTAGGATGGGATGATGAAGCCGTTGCAGGCCAACTCCCGTCAATTCACTCCACGGTTGAACGAGGCTAGCCACTTTTGCTTTTGCGCGCGGCGGACACGCTCGTCTGGCGGTGTGAAACGGCTGTGGAACTCGCGGCGGTATTCTGCGAATTCGCCTGATGTTATCGCGGCGCGCATCTCTTCCATCAGCCGTAGGATGAAGCGTAAGTTGTGTATCGTCGCCAGACGGTACGCCAGAAGCTCCTTCGCGCGGAACAAGTGGTGCACATACGCCGCCGAGAATGTGCGGCAGGTGTAGCAGTCGCAGCCCTCTTCGATCGGCGTGTACTTGCGCTTGAATCTTGCCGCCGTGATGTTCAGCCTGCCCTCACGCACGAACAGCGCGCCGTTGCGGGCGACCCGTGTCGGCAGCACACAATCGAACATGTCGATGCCGCGCGCAACGCACTCCACAAGGTCTTCCGGCGATCCGACGCCCATCAGGTAGCGTGGCGCGTCCTCCGGCAGCAGCGGCGCGGTGTATTCCACCGTGTCGTACATCGCCTGCTTCGACTCGCCCACACTCAGCCCGCCAATCGAGTAGCCGGGGAAGCCCACGCTCGTGATGAACTGTGCGGACTTGCGGCGCAGATCGGGAAACAAACCGCCCTGCACGATGCCGAAGATGCGTTGGTCGGAGCGGGTGTGTGCATCGACGCAGCGCAGCAGCCAACGGTTCGTCTTGTCCACCGCCGCGCTCACAGTCTCGCGGTCGCTGTCCGCCGGAGCGCAAATGTCCAGCGGCATGATAATGTCCGCGCCTATCATCTGCTGGTGCTGTACCGCCGCTTCCGGGCTGAAGGTATGCTCGCTGCCGTCGATGTGCGACTTGAATATGATGGCGTCTTCGGTAATCTTCCGCAGATGTTCGAGGCTAAACCCCTGAAATCCGCCGCTGTCAGTGAGAGTCGCGCCATGCCACTGCATAAAGCCGTGCAGCCCGCCATGGTCGTTCACAATGTCCACGCCGGGTCGCAGGTATAGGTGATATGTATTGGCGAGCACGATGGTCGCGCCGATGTTCTGCAAGTCCGCAGAGTCCAGTGCCTTAACCGACCCTTGCGTCGCCACGGGCATAAACGCAGGCGTAGGCACTTCCCCATGCGGAGTCTGCAAAACACCCGCGCGCGCGTCTCCGTCAGTCTTGTTAAGCGTGAAGAAAGGCATGTCGTTCAGGTTCATGGGATTATTGTACAGCGATGGTGTGGTTGGCGCATGTTGACTGTCCCAATCCTAACAACCCCCATCCTAGCCTTCATCCGGAAGGGAAAGGAACTCATCCTTCCCATCCTGCGCATCCATGTTAGTTTTAATACCCCGCGCTCTACCCACGTATGCCCTGGATGATTAGCTGCACGCCCAGGATGAGGATGACTACCATGAGAAGGCGCAGTATCCAGGGTCCGCGTACCCTTCCGGCGAGGCGCGCGCCAATCTGTCCGCCGGTTACCAAGCCTATGCCCGCGAATACGAATGTGGGGAACCACTCGATGTTGCCGATGATCGCATGGGTCGCCGCGCCCGCGGTGGTGTAGAAGGACAGGGCGAATATGGATGTGGCGACCGCGACCTGCACCGGGAAGCCGAAGGCATAGACGAGTATCGGAGTGCGGAGGAAGCCGCCGCCTATGCCGAAGAAGCTGGATATGAAGCCGAGCACGAAGTTGATGAGGACTGCCCACCTTTCGCTCAAGCGGTAGCGGTAGGTCTCCCCGGATTCGGCGGTTATGCGTCGGCGGTGAAGTGTCTGGGGATCGATGAAACTGCGACGGCGTCTCCTGGCGCGGGCGAGCGCGGAACGCTCCTGCGTATTAAACTGCTGCGCTGCTATACGAAAAGCAAGCAGGACCAGTATTACGCCGAAAGCGGCGTCGTATATGCCGGGCAGCTCTTCAAGCGCCTTTTTGAGGACGAAAGGCGCTATGACGGAACCCGGGATTGCCGCAGCCGCGAACAGGTACGCGCTGCGCTTGTCCACGATACGCATCAACCTGTAGGCGAATGCCCCCGATATGCTGTTGGCAGCGACCAGTGCAAGCACTGTGCCGGACACGACGGAGGGGTCTTCTTCAGGGAAGAGAATGCGCAGCATGGGCACGAGTATGAAGCCGCCGCCCGCGCCAACCAGCACGCCGAAGACGCCGGTGCCGAAGCCCAATATGGCAAGCGTTATCCACTCGGCGATTTGCTGCCATTCCAGTGCGGACAGCCACGCTATCAGCCAAGCCGGACCGGAGCCGGTAAGCCAATCCAGCTCGGGCATCTAGTCCACCGCCAGCGCCTCTAAGGTTTGCTGCACAACTGCGGCGGGAACATCGCTGCGGACGGTGGCGTTGCCGATGCCGTCCAGCAGCACCCAACGGTTCGCGCGTCCCTTCACCTTCTTGTCGGACATCATCGCGTCTGTAACTGCTGCAATGTCCATCTCGCCGCAGGTCAGCGGCAAACCGTAGCTTTCGAGCAATTGGCGCTGCCGTTCCACTTCTTCGTCCGCCAACATCCCCATCGCGTTGCCGATGCGCGCCGCGCCCATCATCCCCACGCTCACCGCCTCGCCGTGCAGGAAACTGCTGTAGCCTGTAGTCGATTCGATGGCGTGTCCGATGGTGTGCCCGTAGTTCAGCAGGATGCGTATGCCCAGCGTCTCGCGCTCGTCCTGAGAGACTACATTCGCCTTGATCGCCACGCTGCGCCGGATGATGTCGGTGGCGATGTCTTGCTCAAGCGCGAGCAGCGAGTGCCTGTGCGTCTCGAACGCGTCCAGCAGGTCGCGGTCGAGAATCAGCCCGTGTTTGATGGCTTCCGCCCAGCCAGATGTCAGCTCGCGCTTGGGCAGTGTTTGCAGTGTGCTGACATCGACAAGCACAAACTTGGGCTGGTAGAACGCGCCCACGAGGTTCTTGCCCTGCGGCAGGTCAACGGCGACCTTGCCGCCGACTGCCGCGTCCATCATCGCGAGCAGGGTTGTTGGCACTTGCGCTAATGGCAAGCCGCGCAGGTATGTCGCCGCGACGAAGCCCGCGAGGTCGCCCACAACGCCGCCGCCGACCGCGACTATCATATGTCCGCGCTCTGCCTTGCGCTCTGCGAGCCAGCGATATACGAGCTGCACCGTTTCCAGCGTCTTATGCGTCTCGCCGGCTGGCATTATGAACATGTGCGCGGCGATGCCGGCTGCTTCGAGCGAGAATTGCGCGCGTCGCGCCTGTCGATGCACCCCCTCGTCGGTGATGATGTACGCGGTGGACACATCGAGAATGGAATTGACGCGCTCACCAATCTCGTCAATAGTGTTCCAACCCACCCATATCGGGTAGTCCCCTTGTGTTGATTTGACGATTGCGGCGAGGTCTGAATATTCGGTCATATTGGCGTTCCAGTCTTTCCCTTGCTCAAGTTCGGTCGTGCAGGTCAGATGTCCGTCAGTCTGATGCTTGCCGGTCTGATGCCTGTAATTCAGATGATTGCATGTCGGCGGCGCGCAAATCTTCGGCTCTTTGGCGCATCCAATCCGGATAGGCTTTCCAGCAGATAGCGGTGTCGCCCTCATTGAGAATGTCGAACGCTCGGACGACTTCGTGCGCCGCCTGCTCGGGTGTCAGTATGTCGGTGTGGACTGTCCAATGGGCAAGAGTATAATTTAGTTGGCGCAGGGACTTCAAGGAACGGATGCGTTCAAGCGGGTCGTTCGCGGCGAGCATAGGGCGCACGATGGCGTCGTCGCCGGTGCTCTGCGCCAGCACTCGCTCGAAAATCGTCTCCGGCGTGGCTTCGAGGCATACGACCGCGCCGTGCTGCATCATAGCGGCGCGATTGTCCGCGCTCTCCGCAATGCCGCCGCCTGTGGAGACGACCTGCCGCTCGGATTCGCAAGCAGTAAGCAGCGTCTGCGCCTCGGTCTCGCGGAAATGCGGTTCGCCATGTTCTGCGAAAATGGCGTCAATAGTAGTGCCCGCGTCCGCCTCGATGCGCTCGTCCAAATCCACAAACTGCCAGCCAAGAATACGAGCCGCCTCGCGCCCGACAGTAGTCTTGCCGGTGCCTGAGAAGCCTGTGAGGAAGATGTTGCGTTTCAATTGAGTTGTCCTAGTTGGTGAGCGTACCCTAGCAATAATAGCCTATCAAACACGTCCAAACTACGCCTAATGTCATCTCGTCTGCGTTTGAAATACATTTGATATACTAATGTTAAGCGATTATAATCGCGCTCACAATCAACGGACACTGCAAGGAGATGTACGCGGTATGTTGCCTGCGAAAATCAACTCCCAATTCTCCACACTGCCTGCATATGGACCTGTGGAAGCCGTCTTTGCTGAAGACGTAGAGACTGTTGCTAAGCTACTCAGCGAGGGAGAATTATCCTGGTCTGATGCTGAAGCCGTTCTGAAGGTGTTGCTGGCATTGCACATAGCCCAGCAAACCAATTCGATCTCGAATGCAATAGAAGAATTATTCGTGGGATTGTTCGATAGTCTTGAACCGGAATTTGAAAGATAGAGACTTCTGAATGGATGTAAGTATGGAACACAACGAAGATAGCTCAAAGGAAGAACATACCGAGCCAGAACAATCTCCCTTATTAGGCACCGATGAAGGCAACAACGGGTTGACAGAACTGATAGGTATTGAAGAAGCTCAACGCATATCCCCTGATGCTCGAAAAAATACTCACTCAGCGACTCTTCGCCAGTTTCACATCAGTACGTATTCCAAGCATCAACCCCATGTTCCAGCGCATCACTTCTGAGCATATCACTGCGATTATAGCTGGGCGTGAAAGCAGCAACGAGCGTGAGCACGAATCACAAGCATCGCGCGAAGATACCAATTCCTCTACTTCCTGATAGGTCTAATCGCCGCTATTGGGCTTATCGTCTTCTTCTCGCTGACGGATGATGGGGTGAATCTGACGATCGTTATAGTTGCGATCCTCAGCTTTGTCGGCGGCTTCGGCTTAGGGCGCACGACCGGACGAAGTTAGCCTTACATACGCCACACTACTCCCCACAACTACCTACCCCATCTTCAGCAAGGCTACATTGCCCGCCGCGAACATGGCGTCTATGGGGGCTTTGTTGCCCGTCCACATCTCGAAGGCTGTTGCGCCTTGGTAGATTAGCATAGGCAAGCCGCCCAGCGCCGTTGCGCCTGCGTTGCGTGCGCCTGCTAGGAACGGCGTGTTCTGCGGGTTATAGACCATATCCATCACCACCGCTTCGTGCGGTATTATGCCGCCCGATAGTGGCGTCTGCCCTTCGGATTCGCCGTGCCGCATGCCCACCGATGTGCAGTTGACAATGAGATCGGATTCGAGCGCGACAGGCTCTAAGGTCGTGTCATCCAGCACGGCGGCGAGCACGCTCACGGCGTCGTTGTGCAGCGATTCCGCGAGCGCCTCCGCGCGGGAAACATTGCGGTTGGCGATGGTGATAGACGACACGCCCTCGCGACATAACGCGAACGCCGCGGCACGAGCTGCGCCGCCCGCGCCGAGCAGCAGTGCTCGCTTGCCCGCAGGCTCGAACCCGCCGTCTTCCTTCAGCTCGCGCATGAATCCGTGCGCGTCCGTGTTGTGTCCTACGAGGCGTCCCGCCGTCTTGACTATCGTGTTCACCGCGCCGATGGACTGCGCCAGCGGGTCCACTTCGTCCAGCAGCGCGATGACGCTCTCCTTGTGCGGAATCGTCACATTCGCGCCGATGAAGTCGCCGCTGCGAATCTTCGCCACCTCTTCGGCGAGTCCCTCCGGCGGCGTCTCCCACGCTAGGTAGCGCACATCCAGTCCGTAATGGTTAAACGCCGCCTGCTGGAATGCGGGCGACAACGAATGCGAAAGCGGGTAGCCGAATATGCCTGCCAACTGTGTCATGATGCTGCCTCCTGTGAGCGAGGATGCTGTTTGCGTGCATCAAGTATATCAGCAAGCCGCCAAGCGGTCATTACGCTAACATCGATACGGGATGGGAAGGATGATGGTCGCTTTCCTTCTGGCGGACGGTAAGGCATGGGGAAATGTTAGGCAAGGGAGCGGCGTTAGTACAAGACGATTGACCACTATCGCGCCTGCAAGCGCATTGACCCACACGCCGCGCACTGCTTACGATATCCTTGAATATGTGAACTGCTGGAACGCCGCCGCGATGAGGAATGTGCTATGAACGACTATGACGACATTGTTAGGCAGATTGCCGGGTGCACCCGTTGCGCGCTGTCGGAGCGGCGCACGCGCACCGTGCCGGGCGACGGCTCGCCGAGCGCGGACATAATGTTCATCGGCGAGGCGCCGGGCTACAACGAAGACCGGCAAGGGCTGCCGTTCGTCGGCGCGGCGGGCAATGTGCTGACAGACTTGCTCGCGGGCATCGGTCTGAGCCGCTCGGATGTGTATATCACAAACATGGTCAAGTGCCGTCCGGACAACAACCGCGATCCGCTCGCCGCCGAGTTGGATGCATGCTCAGCGTATCTCGACGCGCAGATAGAGCTTATCGACCCGAAGGTCATCGTCACGCTAGGGCGATTTTCATTCGGCAAGTTCTTCCCGGGCCGCAGCATCAGCCGCGAGCGAGGCAAGCCACGATCATGGCGCGGCAGAATGATATACCCGATGTACCACCCGGCGGCAACGCTCCACAACCCGCGCCTACGTCCCGCGCTGCAAAACGACTTCCGCAACCTGCTGCCCTTAGTCGAAGAAGTCATCGCCATGCCAAGCGACATGCAGCAGGACGATGCCGCGCCGGATGAATCGGAGACGCCCGCACAGCAACTGAGCATGTTCTAGGCGCGGCGTGCTTCGATGTGGCGCCCTGACTTGCTGATGTGTAAGCTTTGCATCAGCGACGATTTCATAAATCCCTCGCCTTTTGATGAGCGAAACAGTTAAGGTGGTGCGATGAAGAAGTGTCAATCGCCTGCCAGGTCGCATCGAAGCAAGTTGGCAGCAGCCTAGATAGGACGAGATTTTCGATGCGGGTGAATAGTCAAGAGTATCGCAACATCGTCACGCCCATCCTGACGATGGTCGTCATGTTGCTGTTCGTCTTCGGCTGCGGAGCGACTGAGCCGCCGTTGCCGTCCGCGTCGGTTCCAGTGCCGTCCGTACCGACAACATCGCCGTCCGCGACTCCGGCGGCGCCTGCGGAATCGCCCACAAGCGTATCGCCAGCCGCAACCGTTCCGCCTACATCCGCCGCATCGACGCCCGCTGTGCCAGCGCCAAGCGATGGGCGCACGATAACCGTCAGCATCGCGCCGGTCTCACGCGACTTGCCGGACTACGACCGCGACGATTGGCGACACTGGAACGACGATGACCGCGATTGCCAAGACGCGCGGCAGGAAACTCTCATCGCCGAGTCTCGTAGCGCGGTATCGTACCGGAACGCTGACCGTTGCCGTGTGGAGAGCGGCGAATGGTTCGGCGTCTATACCGGCGAGTCGTTCACCGACCCCGGCGACCTAGATGTCGATCACATGGTACCGCTCGCGAACGCCCACGACTCCGGCGGCTGGGCGTGGTCGCGCGAGCGCAAGGCGGACTACGCGAACGCCCTGCTGTACGACAACCACCTAATCGCTGTGAAGGCGTCCGCGAACCGGCAGAAAGGCAGGAAGGGACCCGAAGAATGGCGGCCGTCTCGCCGAGAGTACTGGTGCCAATACGCTATTGACTGGGCGACCATCAAGCAGAACTGGGGTCTCACGGCGACCCAGCGCGAGGCAGACGCGCTAGGCGAAATGCTTGCGACCTGCGACGAACCGACTTCGCTGGTAATCGAATCAGGCACAGGCGCTGCCACATCGCCGTCCGCGCCGCCCGCATCGACAGCGACTCCGATACCGCCATCAGCGCCATCGTCCAGCGAATTGCCCTATGACCCGGACGGACCCGACCGCAACTGCGGCGACTTCGACACCTGGGACGACGCGCAGGCATTCTTCCTCGCAGCCGGCGGCCCCAACGACGACCCGCACCGCCTAGACGGCGATGGCGACGGCGTAGCCTGCAACTCCCTCCGCCGCAACTAGCCCCGCTTGCTCACGCCCCATCCTTGCCTCACTCTCCATGCGGTCGCTCCACGCATCTTCCACATTCCCCGTTCAACACACACTCGCATGTTACAATCAGCGTGCACCCGTGCTCCGTCAAGATACCCGCGAACATACGACACGGCGCACAAGCACAAATCACAAGCGCAAACAAGGGAGGCGCGAGATGGCTACGCAGCGCAGCGGAACGATGGTCACATACGAAGACTACCGCGAAATGCCTGATGACGAGCGCTACGAAATCATTGACGGAGAGTTAATTATGGCTGCCGCGCCTAGCGTAGTGCATCAGTTGATTCAGGATAACATCGGACGACGGCTGAGCCTATTTGTGCATGATAACAACTTGGGCAGAGTCCTTTGGTCGGCGACGGATGTGCTGCTCTCGGAGATAAATGTAGTGCAGCCGGACATCCTGTTTGTCAGCAACGCGCGGGCGAGCATAATGACATATAGCGTTATCAACGGTGCGCCCGACCTAGTGGTAGAGATACTCTCGCCCTCGAATACTCAACACGATACGGTTCGCAAGCGCGAACTCTACGCCCGATTCCGCGTTCCCGAATACTGGCAGGCGGACTCGGATACTCTGGAAGTGACCGTCCTGACTCTCGCGGGCGACGACTACGATGTCGCCGGCGTGTACAAGATGGGCGACACGCTCGTATCGCCTATCCTGCCGGGCTTCGCGCTCGATGTGGACGACATTTTCGACGCGGATGTGTTGGCTTTGCTCAGCGAGCAGAGCTAGATAACAAGACCAAATGGCAAGGCTAGATTCCCACACGGCACTAGCCGGACAAGCAAATAATCATAGATCGACATAAGCATAAGGGAGTACAAACATGACCGGCGCAGACTTGGTGGCACGGATACTGAAGCAAGAAGGCGTGGACTTTATGGGTGTCATACCCTTCAACTCGCTGGAAGAGGCGGCGGCGAAGGCGGGTATCCGGCCGCTGATATTCCGGCAGGAACGCGTGGGCGTGAACCTCGCGGACGCCTACACTCGCGTTACGAACGGCAAGGGCACCGGCGTATTCTCGATGCAGGCGGGTCCCGGAGCGGAAAACGCCTTCGCGGGAGTCGCGCAGTCCTACGCCGACTCCGTGCCGATACTGCTGCTGCCCGCATCCGCGCCGCGCAACCGATCGGGTGTGCATCCCACATTCAGCCCCAGCCGCACCTACGAATCGGTCGTCAAGTGGTCGGGCAGAATCGACCTGCCGGAAGAAATCCCAAACGCGTTGCGCCGCGCATTCAGCCAGCTGCGAATGGGTCGTCCCAGCCCCGTGCTGCTCGACATCCCCAGCGACATCCTGCGCGGCGAACTGTCCAATGGCGCCGCGCCATACATCCCGGTGCGTCCGCGCCGCTCGGCAGGCGACCCGCAGGATGTGCGTGATGCCGCGAAGCTGCTGCTCGGCGCGCAAAATCCGATCATCCACGCCGGGCAGGGTGTGCTGTACGCTGAGGCGTGGGACGAACTGCAAGAACTGGCGGAACTCACGCAGACGCCTGTGATGACATCTATGGCGGGCAAGAGCGCATTCCGCGAAGACCACCCGCTATCGCTCGGCACGCGCTCCAGCACCACGACCGGCATGGTCGTGCACTTCCTTGACAAGGCGGATGTCGTGTTCGGAATCGGCTGCAGCTTCACGCGAATACACTACGGCGCGGACCTGTTCGACAGCAAGGCGCTGGTGCACATCACCAACGATGAGAACGATGTGAACAAAGACTACTCGCCCGATGTCGCAGTCGTGGGCGACGCCAAGCTGGTGATACAGCAGCTCATCGACGAGATAAAGGCGATGCAGGCAGATGACGGCAGTGAGCGTGCGGACCGCGGCGATGTCGCGGGCGAGGTGCAGGCGGTGCGCGACGAGTGGATGCGCGAATGGCTGCCCAAGATGCACTCGGACGCCACGCCTATCAACCCATACCGCGCGCTCAACGACCTGTCGAAGGCGATAGACCACGGCAAGACTATAATGAACCACGACTCCGGCAGCCCGCGCGACCAGATGATCCCGTTCTACCGCACCGTTACGCCGCGTGGCTTCATCGCTTGGGGCAAGTCCACCCAGCTCGGGTACAGCCTAGGCGCCGCGATGGGCAGCAAGCTGGCAGCTCCGGACAAGCTGTGCGTCAATGTTATCGGCGATTACGGATTCGGCATGGTCGGCACTGACCTCGAGACGGCGGTACGCGAGAATATCCCTATCCTGACTGTCATACTCAACAATTCATCGATGGGCATATACCGTCCCGAGCACTTCGCCACCGCGCACGACCTATACGGCACGAAGACCACCGGCGGCGACTTCGTAAAGATGGCAGAAGCACTAGGCGCGCACAGCGAGCGAGTAACGCAGCCCGAAGAAGTCATAGGCGCCGTCCAGCGCTGCGCCGGAATAGTCCAATCCGGCCAAACCGCCCTCCTAGAAATAGTAACGGACGCCGACGAGAAGGACATGCCTTTCAGGCAGTTCTAGCCACCGCGAGAATTACATTGATGGACAGGATAGGCGGGATGGAATAATCCTGACCTATCCTGTTAATCCTGTATATCCAAGTAATCTCTCTACGAGCAAGTTCGTCGGGCGGTGCGGAGGAGTCTTCCTGCATCGTTTCATTGTGTACATGGGCGGGGCGAATGAAAGCTGCGGGTCTAGCAAGGCTAGGCGGCGGCATATGACGCAGAGGTATTCGGGCGAGGAAAGACAAGGCTGAGGATATGGTCGGGGAGACTGGATTCGAACCAGCGACCCCCTGCACCCCATGCAGGTGCGCTACCAAACTGCGCTACTCCCCGGCCAATTATCAGAATAGCACAGCGCCTGTACGCCTTCAAGAGAATCTGTGCATCATCTTCCCGGGACGGTTCCCGACAAGTTAATTCAACGAAAATATGCTATCATCGGCAGAAATGAGACATCGTACGCGAAGCTAGAGAATGCAAGGCGCGGCAAAAAGGCATCATAGTGGGCAGGTAGGAGAGCGACAACGCCCTGCCCTATCCGTAACTGACAGGCTGGGCAAGACAGAATGTTTATGAAAGGAGGCTGTGATGGCTACCGATGCAATGGCTACCGATGCAAACGAAGAAACACAAGGTTATCCGTTGGAAATTCGCGGCGAATATCCGGAAGATCCTAGCCGCTGGCTGTGGCTTGTCAAGTGGTTTTTGGCGATACCGCACTTCATCATTCTGATACTCCTGACGGTCGTCGCGATTATCGTATGGATAATCGCTATATTCGCCATTCTGTTCACGGCGCGATACCCCCAGGGGCTGTTCAACTTCACGGTCGGCGTATCGCGATGGTGGTGGCGTGTGAGTTTCTATTGCGGCGTGCTGGGCACTGACCGTTATCCGCCGTTCAGCCTAGCGACGGACGATGATTACCCGGCCGACTTGTATGTGAGATACCCGGAACGGCTGTCTCGCTTGCGGGTCGTGTTCAAGTGGTGGCTTATGGCGTTGCCGCACTACATAGTGCTGTACCTCATAGGCGGCTTGGGGCTCGCGCTCTCAATCTTCGCAGGCGTGGTGATGCTATTCACCAAACGCTATCCCAGCGACATGTTCGGCGTGCAGATGGCGTTCAACCGCTGGAACTGGCGCGTTCAGGGCTATACTTCGCTTTGGTACGACGACTACCCGCCGTTTGAGTTCGATGCGCGCTCGGGCTAGTTCCACTATCCCCTGCGCCCGTTAGCGCACACCAGCCGTGAACCGATTCTCATATCGCATATCGCCCACCGCACCGTACGATTTCTCCCTGACTGTCGGCAGCATGACCTACTTCCAAGCGCGTCATGCCGCCGACATGTACGAAAACGGCGAATACCGCCGCGTTCTCACGCTCGACGGCGCGCCCGTGCTGGTGTCGGTGCGTGCTGTCTATCGTGAGGACGGCGTGGATGGTGGCAGAGACAACGGAAGTGGGTACAATTACCACACGGACGGCAATAACAGCGACAGTAGCCCCGTTGACGCCGGCAGCACGGACACACCTGAACTTGAGGTCGATGTAGTCGGCGAAAGTCTATCCGCTGCAAGCGCGGACGATGCTCTGCGGGTAGTTCGCCGTATGCTCTCCACGGACGCAGACATATCCGCGTTCTACGCGATGTCTCTGGACGACCCGCACCTCGCGCCGCTGGTCAGGAATATGCACGGTCTGCGTCCGACATGCGCTCCCACCGCATACGAAGCGCTCGTGCTGGCGATTTTGGGGCAGCAAATCAGCACGCATGTCGCGCGGATGCTGCGCAACCTGATTATCGAGACATACGGCGAGCGCATCGTCATAGACGGTGAGACGCTGCGGGCGTTTCCGCGTCCGCAAGCCCTCGCGGACGCCGGCGTGGACGGGCTGCGCACCATCAAGTTCAGCCGGCGCAAGGCGGAGTACATCACGGGCATATCGGAGCGCATTGCGGCAGGCGAGCTGTCGCTTGAGGCGATGCGCGATATGCCGGACGACGAGATTGTCGGCGGTCTGATGGCGCTGCGTGGTGTAGGCGCTTGGACGGCGCACTGGATGCTGATACGCGCGTTCGGCCGGCCGGACGGCTTCCCGCACGGCGACCTCGCGCTGCAGCGGATGATGGGCGTAATGGTGGGAGACGGCTCGCCGATGCCCGCGGACGAAGCTCTGGCATATTCGGAACGCTGGTCGCCGTGGCGAAGCTGGGTCACGGCGTACATGTTCGGCGCCGGTCGCACCGGCCGCTTTGCCGAGATTGTCGCCGGCGAGTAGAATGGTCTTATCCTTTTTACCGTTCATCAATGTTAGATTTCCGTCTGTAATCTGTAATATGAGGGCTGCCCTATGGCGCTCGCAACCCAAACTAAAGCAGACCCCAAGGCAGTAGCGGTAGCGCGCGCGGTCTATGACGCCGTTGCGCTGGACTCCGTCATCCTGTTCGGCTCTCGCGCTCGCGGCGACTACCGTCCCGACTCCGACATCGACCTGATGCTGATACACGACGCGCCCCTGTCCAGGGACGACTACTACAAGGCGGGCGATGCGGCGTATGACGCCATTGAAGAGACATTCGGAAAGCGCGGGGTTGTCGGTGTCGACCTCCTGCTTATGTCCAAGAGCAAGTACAATCAGTGTCGCGGCGGCATCAACCATGTGGCGGCGCAGGCAGCCAGAGACGGAGTTGACATGAACGGTGAAAAGCCGGAATACGAACCAGACCCCGAATCTTTCGACTGGGGCGATATAAACCAGCGCGTAATCAATACCGACAGGGAATTGATTACGCTGGAAGGCCTGATAGAGAGTAATTTACCCCAGGAAGCGATAGGCTTTCACGCGCAGCAGGCGATTGAGAATATCCTGAAAGCATGGATTTCCGCAGTGGGCTTGGAGTACATAAACACGCACGACTTGGAGGAACTGCTTGGCATCATCAAGAACGTGCCGGACGAACTGGTTACGCCGGCCGGTGTGGAGCTGAGATGGCTCACCGAATACGCAGTCAAGTACAGATACCAAAGCGCGGCGCTGGTAATGGACGATCCACAGATGCTTTTCCGCCTGATAGACGACGCTGTGGCTGCCATCTATGAGCGCATCAAAGCGCTGACCGGAGTCGATGAATTGCCGCGCTATACGCCGCCGGAGCAGCAGCGCGGGGACGGGGAGTAGCGTGTAGCGCCACCAATGCGCGTGCCGCCGTCGGGACAGAATACGCTATTCATTGTCTGACGTGCATACGGATGCCAACCCACATCGCAAGCCGCGCGCTTTCCAAATACTCATACCTGTCTCGCACTTCACATACCCCTGTAAGCCCTATGGGGCAAGAGACGAATGGAACGGCAGTCATGTCAGTCTTATGACAAGCGTTTAAGGCTAGGCAACGCCACGTCCGTGGAACTTTCGCGCACATGCGCAAGCGGTATCCCTTTATCCCGTGCATCCGTTGTAAAATAAGCGCATGCAATTTTTCGACCAGCACATCCTTCTCGCGCTCATCACGCTGCCGATGATTGGCGCGGCGGCGATGATGGCGATTCCGGGCGCGCGCGGTGGCGCGATACGCGGCTCGGCGACGGCGTTCGGCGCGGTTGGCATTCTGCTGTCGCTGTATGTGTTCGCGCGGTTCTACTTCGACGGCGACGGCGCGCGATTCGCCAACTCGTGGCGCTGGCTCAGTCTGCCCGGTCCCTGGACGCACGGCGACATCGGCATATCGCTGACGCTCGGCGTGGACGGCGTCGGCGCGCCGATGCTGCTTCTCACCGGCATAGTGATGTTCACCGGAGTGCTCGTTTCGTGGTCTATCAAGGCGTGGAGCAAGGACTTCTTCATCCTGTACTTCCTGCTGCTCGCGGGCGTATTCGGCGTATTCGCATCCTACGATCTGTTCTTCTTCTTCTTCTTCTATGAACTATCCGTACTGCCGATGTACCTGCTCATAGGCGTATGGGGCAGCAGCAGCCGATTCCCAAAGTTCGCGCGCACGAAGGAGTACAGCGCGATGAAGTTGACGCTGTACCTCGTCGCGGGCAGCGTGCTGATATGGGTCGCGCTGATGGCGATATTCGCAGAGGCGGGACTAGGCACATTCGACATACGGCGACTTGCCAACGCAGACTATTCACCTACATTCCAGAAGGTATTCTTCCCATTCTTGGCAATCGGATTCGGCATACTTGCCGGTCTATGGCCCTTTCACACATGGTCGCCGGACGGACATGTCGCAGCGCCGACAGCCGTCAGCATGGCGCATGCGGGCGTGCTGATGAAGCTGGGCGCGTTCGGGATCATCCGCGTCGGGATGGTGATACTGCCGGAAGGCGCGGAGTTCTGGATGCCCGCGCTGCTAGGGCTGGGCGCGGTGAACGTAATATACGGCGCAATCTCGGCGATGGGGCAGACAGACCTGAAGTATGTCATCGGCTATTCGAGCGTGAGCCACATGGGATATGTGGTGATGGGCATCGCCACGCTGCACCCGCTCGGCGTGAGCGGCGCGGTCTTGCAGATGTTCTCGCACGGCATCATGACGGCGCTCTTTTTCGCGGTCGTGGGCGTGGTCTATGACCGCCTGCACACGCGAGATATGTTGGTGCTCGACGGTCTCGCAAAGCGCATGCCTGCGACGGCGGTCTTCTTCACGATAGCCGGCCTGACATCGCTGGGACTGCCCGGCTTAAGCGGCTTCGTCGCCGAACTGCTGGTATTCCTCGGCTTATTCCAGACCTACCCGTGGCTAGGCGCGCTAGGCATAATAGGCGCCGCCATAACCGCCGTGTACATTCTGCGCCTGTTAGCCAAAGTCTTCTTCGGACCCCTGGGCGACCTGCCTCCCGAATACGAAGAGCAGGAGCAAGCCGCCACTTCGCCGCAAGAAGCATTCCGTGCGACTCAAGCCGACAACAACGGCGTAGAAGCGCAGCCCACCCCCGCCGCTACGAATATCGCCGCACCTACGGGCGCAACGCAACCCGCCAAGCCGCTCGATGCCACGCGCATAGAAATCATAGCCGCGTCCATCCTGACAATGTTCATTCTGCTAGTAGGCTTGCTGCCATTCCCCTTCATGCGCGTCATCAACAGCGGCGTGGCGGAGGTGCTAGCGCGGTTCTAGTCGCCGGCTGCCTTTGTTGGTGGGAGTTAGGCAATCGCTGCTTCTGATTACTTCCCCAATTCCCAAGAAATTGAAAAGCCATCTATTAGATTTCCAACGGCGTGCTTTCCATTGGTAACTATTTCAGCAAACCTTACATTCGTATTTGGTGTTACCTGTCCACTCTGATTATTTCCCCAGCAGGCCGTAACGCCGTCTTCTCGCAGTCCACAAACATGCTCATAACCGCCACTTAATTGCGTAAAGCGTTGATTGAAGGGCGGCGATAGTTGACCATAGTCATTCCGCCCCCAACAATCTGCGATTCCATTCTCACGAAGCCCGCAAGTGAAATACTTGCCGCTGGTTATAGATTTGAACTGCTGGTCTGACGGTGGTGACGATGCTCCATCAGAATCTCTTCCCCAACATACGGCAACGCCATCGTCCTTCAGCCCACAAGTATGGCTATATCCACTACTTATAGACATGAAACGCTCATCTGCCGGCGGCGATAATAGGTCAATAAAAGAATCGGATCCCCAACATACCGCGCTGCCGTTTTCACGCAATCCACATGCATGAACAGAACCAAAGCTCACCGAAATAAATCTTTCATTTGCTGGTGGCAAGTACATTTCAGGCGTTCTTGGAAATTCACTATGGGCTACCCACCAGCAGGTGAGTACACCGTCCTCACGCAATCCGCAAGCATTGGCTGTAGATATAAAACGCTCGTCTTGGGGTGGAGTGGATGTGTGAGTAGCTCCCCAACATACAGCAGTGCCATCATCACGCAACCCACAAATGCTGTCGTCAAAACCGCTGCTGATGGATACGAACCGTTCATCTGAGGGCGGAGCCGATTGTCCGTCGCCATTATCCCCCCAGCATACGGCGGTGCCGTTTTCTCGTAGTCCACAAGTATGCGACCAACCAGTGCTTATGTCGGTAAAACGTTCATCTTCCAATCTTAGTTTGTTCTCCAGTGGCGGTACTCTACTAATCGCGAATCGCCCCCAACACCGAACAATTCCATCTTCTCTTAGGCCACAGACATGGCCACCGCCAGTGCTGATGGATACGAACTGTTCATCTACCGGTGGTAACAATGGACTGTCTTCATCGCTTCCCCAACATACGGCAACACCATCTTCCTTCAGCCCACAAGTATGGTCATATCCACTACTTATAGACATCAAACGCTCATCTGCTGGCGCAGCCAACTGTCCTTTGTCATTATCTCCCCAGCATACAGCAACGCCGTTGTCACGCAGTCCACAGGTATGCCTACCACCTATACTGACGGATACGAACCGTTCATCTGCCGGCGGCGATAATGAGTCAATGTAATAGTCGCCTCCCCAACATATAGCAGTGCCATCATCACGCAACCCACAAATTTCTGCTCCGTAACTGCCTACGCTGATAGATGCGAAGCGCTCATTACTAGGCGTATTTTGATAAATAAATTCAGAATCCCAGCATATGGCACTTCCATCCTCACGCAACCCGCAAGTGGTTTCTCCTCCCTTGCTGATAGCCACGAGGCCATCCACAGGAGCGGACTTAGAATAACTTCCAATTTCTGAACCCCAACAGGACACGGTGTTATCATTACGTAACCCGCAAGTATGGTCGAGGCCACTGCTTAGTGCTATGAAACGTTCATTCGAAGGTGGAAGCTGCGACGACAGACCAACTTCATGTCCCCAGCATACGGCAACGCCGTCGGCACGCAATCCGCATACGTGACGACCACCGCTGCTTATGAATACGAACCTTTCAGATTGAGGCAGCGCAGATATTTCGATTTCATCGTCATTATCTGAAGTCGCAGGTACGGCTTCCGTAGGTAGTAGCGTGCTCATTGTTGTTGTCGCGGTTGTGTTAGTATCCACCGATGCAGGCGCATCCTGCGATTTGGGGAGTTCGCCGCGAGTATCGACGCCATCACCGCATCCAGCAACTGTGGCAGTCATGAAAAACACTACTATTGCTATGACTCCACATGTCAATACTTTGTGAATCATCGTACCTCAAATGTTCTAATGCAATCGCACACATCCGCTAATTGTCCATTACTACATGCGGGGAATAAAAACATAGGCTACCTCCTGTGAGATAGCCTCGACCCTGCCCTCCAATGGTTCAGGGGAAGTATAATCAGTATGTTACCAGAGTCGTGGTCTTGTCAATGAACAACAACTTCCTCCTTCTCATACCTGAAATTATGGTCGTGGGCATCGCGTTCGTGGTGCTGACGCTGGATTTGTTCCTGCCGGAGCGCCGCAAGTGGATGCTGCCGTTCGTCGCGGTCGCGGGGCTTGCCGCAGCCCTCGTCGTATCGCTGGCGTATCTGTGGGGCGTGAACGATACGCTGTACGACGGCGTCGTGCGCATAGACGGCTATGCGCTGTTCTTCAAGGTCTTTTTCGTCGCGCTCGGTGGTGTGGTCATCTTGGCGTCTGTCGATTTCGTGCGGCGCAACCTCGACCACCCGGGCGAATACTACGGCATCCTGCTGTTCACCGTCGCGGCGATGATGCTGATGGCGGCGTCCGGTGAGTTTCTGACGGCGTACATCTCGTTGGAGCTGCTGAGCTTCGGGCTGTACGCGCTGGTCGCGTGGGACAGGTACAACGCCAAGTCCAACGAAGGCGCTACGAAGTACATCCTGCTGGGCGCGTTCTCGTCGGCGCTGCTGCTGTACGGCATGAGCCAGATTTACGGGCTGCTCGGCACGACGCGCTTCGACGAGATTGCCATGGCGCTGTCATCGCCGGACGCGCTCAGCCCGGGCTTGATACTCGGCATCGCGCTGATAATAGCGGGCTTGGGGTTCAAGGTAGCCGCCGTACCGTTCCACATGTGGGCACCGGATGCCTACGAAGGCGCGCCGATACCCATCACGGCGCACTTGGCGGTCGGCTCGAAGGCGGCGGCGTTCGCGCTGATGTTGCGGCTGTTCGGCGAGGCGTTCTTGCCCATAGCCGCGCAGTGGCAGACGCTGCTAATCGCGCTCGCCGTGATAACGATGCTGTTGGGCAATCTCATCGCGTTGGCGCAGCGCAACCTGAAGAGGCTGCTGGCTTACTCCAGTGTTGGGCAGGTGGGCTACCTGCTGATGGGCATCGCCGCGCTCGCGTCAATGGACATGGGCATGGGCATTGGGGGAACAAGGATTGCAGGCGGAGCAACCGGCGCGTCGCTGGAACTGGCGCATCTCGCGTCCAACGGCGTGATGCTGCATCTCGTCGGATACGCTGTTACAAACATGGCTGCGTTCCTGTGTCTCGCCTCGGTGTACAACATCACGGGACGTGAGGACATCGCAGGGATGGCGGGCGTAGCGCGGCGCGCGCCGTTGGTCGGAATGGTCTTCGCCGCGTCGCTATTCTCGCTCGCCGGTCTGCCCGTATTCGTGGGCTTTACCAGCAAGTTCTACCTATTCAACGCCGCAGCCGCGCAGGGGTTGCTGTGGGTCGCAGGCATAGCGATATTCGCAAGCCTGATTTCGCTGTACTACTACCTAATGGTCGTCCGCCAGTTATACATCGAGCCGGTGCCGTCCGAAGAAAACATCGCCACCGCCACAATACCCGCCCCGCGCCTAACGCTAGGCTTGCTGGGCGCGCTCTTCGCCGGAATGATAGCGCTGGGCATCTACCCCGCCCCCCTAATGCAAGCGGCCCATCACGCCAGCGCCGCGCTGCTGAGGTAGGCGCGGTGGGACAGCGCTTTGCCTTGCGCAGGCAGGAGAACATCCCTCTTTCCGCTTCCGGCGGTAGGGGAGTAATTGCCACCCGTCGGGCAGTCTTTATAGCCTACAATCTCCCGATCTCTTGGCTTGCCATTGCCAGAGGGACGCTTCCCAAGTCGCCTGTACGGCTATGTGCCCGATTAATCATAAAATGCGTGTTTGTAGGAGTTTGACTAACTCTGCTAAAGTTGCGCCCGCGCACCAAATCTGACAATTCTGAAAGAGGCGATGGGTGACTCAACTAGCAAGGACTATAAGGATTGTTCCCGGAATAGCGCTCGTACTGTCCGCTATCGCGCTTGTCGCATGCGGTGGGCAGACTAGACAACAAGCGCCGATTGACACCGCGACTCCGATTGTGGTCGAGAAAATCGTCGAGGTTGAGAAGGTCGTCGAAAAGATTGTTGAAGTAGCGGTTCCGGCGACGCCGATAGTAATCGAGAAGATTGTCGAGAAAGAGGTAGAAGTTCCGGTAGAGGTCATCAGAGAAGTCGTAGTGGTCGTCACAGCAACACCGGCCTCAACGCCCGTCCCCACAGCCACGCCAATGGCAATGAAAACTCAAGCGCCCGTGCCTCTACCTGCTACAACCGCAGAGCCACAGGACGTACAGCTTCGCATCATAGCCATCAATGACTTACACGGGCACATCGCCACTTCTTCCGATGCCTTCGGCGGTGTTGGCCGGGTCGATTACCTCGCAGCCAACATTTCCGCTGCAAGAGCTGATTACGAACATTCGGTGTTCGTCTCCGCGGGTGACCTCATAGGAGGGTCTCCACTGGTCTCGGCACTCTTCCACGACGAACCAACGATAGAAGCAATGAACCTGATGGGTTTGGACATAAATTCCGTCGGCAATCACGAGTTCGACGATGGCATTGAAGAACTTGTTCGAATGCAACAGGGCGGCGCACATCCGACAGATGGTGATCTGGATGGTGACCCGTTTGCTGGCGCCGACTTCCAATTCCTCGCCGCGAATGTCATCGATGACCGCACAGGCAACACGGTCTTCCCGCCATACGCGATCCGCGAATTTGGGGGAGTCAGCATCGCATTTGTCGGTCTGACGCTGGAAGGCACCGCAAATATCGTAGCCCGAAGCAGCGTTGAGGGACTGACATTTGCGAACGTAGCCGAGACGGTCAACTCGCTGATTCCTGAACTGCGTAGTAAGGGCATTGAGGCTGTCGTCGTCCTGCTGCACGAGGGCGGCTCTTCCGATGGTGGCAAGGATGATTGCGGGTCTGGCCTTGATGGAGCGGTCGCGGAGATCACCGCACAACTTGACGATGCCGTGGACCTGGTGATTGCCGGACACACAAACGACGAGTTCGTGTGCGAGATTGACGGCAAGTGGATAACAATGGCAGACAACGCCGGGCGGCTGTTTACGGTCATCGACGTTACGCTTGATGGGACAACAAAAGACCTGACAGTGCAGGACATCAGAAATCTTCCTAATTCACAGGACGGAGTAACTCCTGACCCGGAACTCACGGCGCTCATCGAAAAGTACGAAGCGCTGTCGGCGCCTAGGGCAAACGCCGTAATCGGCAGGACTACCTCCGATATTCTCCGGCAGCCAAATGAGGCTGGCGAGTCAGCCCTTGGCGATGTGATCGCGGACGCTCATCTTGAGGCGACGCGCGAAGCCGGTGCAGTGGTGGCGTTTATGAACAGAGGCGGTATGCGGAATGACATCCTGTTCGCATCCTCTGGTCCTGAGAGCGACGGCGAACTGACATACGCAGAGGCATTCTCGGTACACCCATTCGGCAACAGCATGGTCACAATGACGCTTACGGGTCGGCAGATTGACACGCTGCTGGAGCAGCAATTCAGAGATGAAGATGTTACGACAAGGGGAGTACTGCAGGTCTCGCGAGGCTTCAGCTATGAGTGGGACGGAACGCAGCCTGTCGGTGCCAGGGTGGATATATCCAGCATAAAGATAAGCGGTGTTGCGGTGGAACCGGACGCAACTTACAGGATAACCACCAACAGCTTTCTGGCAGACGGCGGTAGTGGGTTCAGTGTGTTCACGGAAGGAACCGATAGGACGGGTGGCATTATAGACGTGGAGGCGCTGGCAGCCTACTTCGCAAGCGCTAACGAAGTGGCTCCGGGTCCACAAGATCGCATAATGCGCCTTGACTGATTGGGCATCGCTCAATCTAAACGATGGCGCATTCTGATAGGCGGCTTGAGTTCGGCAAAACTGTACCGTTTCTTACCTTCATTGACCGTCCTCTGGGCGGGCGACCGTACTGCTATGTGTGGCTGAACGCCCTGACGCAGAATATGCGGGAAGACGGCGGGATAGTCAACGTGAGCGTACGCGTCTTCACATCTGAATCCGCCGGTCCAGGAAGTCTGATACAGGAGACATAATTCTGCAACAATTCACTCTTATCGTGTGGTGCATCGGGAATACATTCACACGGAAGGAGTGAAGAAATGAAGATAAGGATTAACAAGCTGATGTCGAAGTCTCTCCTGGTTGGGCCGGTCCTGGGAGCGATACTCGGAGTAGGAATACTGACCGCCTGCACGAATGACGGGATCATGGAAAGCAGGGACTCCGGCGGAGTCACGGTGAGCCGGGAAATCTCAGAGCGGGGAAGCGAAAGTGGCGGCGAGAGTGGTCGCGAGTCGGTCGCCTCCAGCAGTGCTGCATCCGGGGGCGAAGAGGGCAGCGGTGCTACGCTGGCGCTTGATGCGACCTTCGACGCCACCCGTGGCGGCGCGCGGCTGGTACTGAACTACGACGCAACGGGCAACGCCTTCACCGGCACTGTGGAGAACACGACCAGCAACGCGCTGAGTAACGTCAGGATAGAGGTGCACCTGTCCAACGGGACCGAACTCGGGCCCACTACACCCGTGGACATGGCGCCGGGCGAGGTGCTGGCCGTCAACCTGCCTTCGACTCAGGCATCGTTCACAGGCTGGGTAGCGCACGCGGAGGTGGGCAGCGGAGCCGAGTCAGGCGGTGAGCATGCATCAGGCAGCGACAGTGAAAGCGGAAGCGAGTCTGCTAATGAGGGCAGCGGTGAGTCCGGTGGCGAAGGTGGTGAGAGCGGCCCCGATGGTACCGAGGGCCCTGAGAGCGGGAGTGAAGCCGCCAGGGAAGCAGCTATGTCCAGCCCTATCACGCCTCTTGACCAGTCTTGGAACGGAGTGCTCGGCGGTCTGGCTATCTCGGCAGAGTACGACGATGCAACCCAGTCAGTGAACGCATCGGTGCAAAACACGTCCTCACAGCAACTGTGCTTTGTGCAGGCAGAGCCTCACCTGAAGTCGGGAACGCAGACGGTGGGGGAGCTTGGGCCGCAGAAGCTGGGAGATCTGAATCCGGGACAGACCGTGATGTCCAGCCTGTCGGTCATCGATGAGCCTAGCCTCGCGGGAGTTGCTTACGACGGGTATGTGGTTCACATGGAAGTATTCGACTGCGGCGGCACCGGCCCTGTGGCTCACACAGTAGCGGAAGGCAGCGGCGAGCATGGAGGCAGTGGCGGCGAGGGGCACGGTCCCGGCGGTGAGTCCGGAGCGTCCGGCAGCGAAGAGGGCAGCGGCGCGACCCTGGCGCTGGATGAAACATTCGATGAGACTCGCGGCGGCGCTCGGCTGGTGATGAGCTATGACGCTCCCAGCAACTCCTTCAACGGCACCGTGGAGAACACGACCAATAACACACTGAGCAATGTCAGGATCGAAGTACACCTGTCGAATGGGACCGAGCTAGGACCTACGACACCTGTGGACATGGCTTCGGGCGAGATATATGCGGTCAACATGCCTGCTACACAGGAAGCGTTCAGCGGCTGGATAGCGCATGCCGAGGTTGGCGGCGGTGACGGCGGCGGCGAGCATGGCAGTGGCGGTGAGTCCGGCGGTGAGCACGGCGGACGTGGGGAGAGGCGCGGAGGCGGCTGAAGCCAGCCGGAGCCGAATATGGCCGATCCTGAGACATGGCTCCGTATGAGATAATTCGTCAACTAGCTCCGATATGAGTAGGAGGTGCCTGGATGAGGCACCTCCTACTGGGACACCTTCCTTTAGAGGCATGGCAATGAGCGAATCGATATTGATAGTCGAAGACGACACTAGGATCGCCAACTGGGTAAAGGTGTACTTCGAGCGTGAGGGATTTTCCGCAGAGGTCGCTCACGACGGTGAGGTCGGTCTGACTCTTGCACGGCATCTGGACCCGGACCTGATAATACTAGACCTGACGCTTCCGCGCCTCGACGGCGTGGAACTGTGCAGAATATTGCGCCGGGAGTCGGATGTTCCCATCATCATGTTGACGGCAAGGGAGGCCTACGCCGAGCGGGTCATCGGGTTGGATAGCGGGTCCGACGATTACGTCGTCAAGCCCTTTGATCCGAATGAGCTCATCGCCCGTGCGCAGGCTGTGCTTCGCCGCGTCAAGGGCAAGGTACAGCAGATCCTGACCCGCGGCAACATCACATTGAACGAGACCACCGGGATGGTGACCGTCAATGGAGAAGCCGTTGACTTGAGCCAGGCACAGATCGCTTTGCTATCGACGTTCATGCGCCATCCCAATCAGGTCCTCACCCGCGATCAACTGATTTCACTGACCTTCAACGAAGATTTCGACGGATTTGACCGCGCCATTGATAGCCAGGTCGCGCGCCTGCGAAGGCAGATAGGTAGGGAGGGAATGCAACCTATTCAGACCGTCTATGGAGCTGGATACAGGTTCGTAGAGGAGGGCGAGTGATGTCTCTTCGCTGGCGAATCATGGGACCGATGGTCCTTGTCATCGTCCTTACCGTCTTGATCAGCGCCGGCGTGGGCTACTACGCTACCCAATCCCGCCTCGGTATATTCGTGGACGAGATAGGCGGTGACGAGGCGAACCGGTTGGCTCAAAGTCTGAGCAGGGAATACACCGCAACCGGTGACTGGGGGACGGTGGGCAGACCGCTTTCCGAAGCCGGATACCTCTATGAAGGTGTTGTGCGGAGGGAAAGTTCGGAAGGAAGAGAGGAAGGCCACAACGAACTCCTGCACGAGGACCGGATACGAGTCGTCATTGTGGACGCGGATGGACGCGTGGTGAGGGACAACCTGTCCGAGCTATCTCCTGGGACCTACGCATCCGATCTGGACGGGCATCGGGAGGCTGTGTTTGATACAGCCGCAAATCAGCCTGTAGGCCATGTCTATGTGGATGTGAACAGTGAGCTCCTGTCGGCTGAATCGAAAGGATTTCTTAACACGTTCCTGTACGTAATAGTCATCGGCGGGGCACTAACCATTGGAATTGCAGTACTCCTTGCCGCCTGGCTTTCCAAGCGTATAGCAGCCCCTGTGACGGCTCTGACGGAGGCGACCCAAGCAACTGCTCAAGGGAATACTGCCCAATTGCCGGTCACAACCTCGGATGAACTGGGTCGAATGAGTGCTGCCTTCAATCGGATGACCTCGGCCCTGAATACCCAACGCAACCTCCGCAGGCGGCTGATTAACGATGTATCCCATGAGCTGAACACGCCACTGACCGTCATTCAACTGGAGGCTAGAGGGTTGCGCGACGGGCTTCAAACACCGGAGAACGCGTCCGACAACATCATTCGGGAGGTGGATAGACTGCGAGGTCTCACAACTGACCTTGACTGGCTTGCGGAGACTGACAGCGGCGAACTGAAGCTCGCTCTCGAAGCGAGTTCGATCTACGACTTGCTCGCCGCAGAAGTGGACCGCTGGCAGGCGCCATCTCAGGCCCGACAGGTTGAGCTGTCGATGAGCGTAGCCGTCGGCCTGCCAGATATAGATCTCGATCGGATGCGAATGAGCCAGGCGTTGGGTAACGTCGTGAGCAATGCGATCCGCTGTACCGAGCCCGGAGGGACCGTCGCGCTTCGGGCGAACCTGGGAAAAGATGATGTGTTGACCATCGCGGTCATTGATAACGGGATCGGGATAGACGCCGCTGACCTTCCCCACATTTTCGACCGCTTTTATCGTACTGACCGAGCCCGCGATCGTGGGATTGGCGGCACGGGGCTAGGACTAGCCATAGCCCGGGGCATAGTCGAAGCGCACGGGGGATCAATAGCGGTGTCAAGCGATGGGCCCGAACGGGGAACTACTGTGACTATTCGCATCCCGGTCTTTAGAATCTATCCGTCTATCCTAACCTGCGCTGAGGCTCAACGAGCTTGGGGAAGTCAAACTGCTCGTTGATCTGGATGAGGAGATGATTGGGGTCGATAAAGTCGCTGAGACGCTTGGTGGTGAACTGGAACAGTGCGGATTCTCTGCTGTAGAGATCTAGTGGATCGGGCATCGTGAAGACAAGCGCCTGAATGACTTGCTCGAATTCGTTAGGCTTGGATAAGAAATGAACGCGTAGAAGACCGCCGTCACCACGGAGCCCGGAAGCGGAAATACGCGGACGTTAACGATTTCGCTGCTTGCCCAACCCATAGTCAGCGTATTTCACATATCCTGCCTGCAAGTTGTTATTTGGTGGGCTAAGGCGTACTGAATTGCGAACTTTTAGTTGGGAGGTCAGCCTTTAGGCATCGTGCCCTTGTCTCAAGGGAGACTGACGCCCCCGTGCAATCAAATCTCTCCACGATACACAGTATCGGTTCACTTGGATTCCCCGCGGCTAATCTACGGCACGCCATCTCGATAGGCCGGTCATTGCAGTCGCTAAGCACAGGACGCGAGGACAGATCTCCGCCTTTGGCTGCCATTAGGTGCAAGGGCGGCCACTTCAGTATTCTATTCCCATCCCCTCCGATGGATCCCACACCAAAGGTGTTCCGGATTCAGCATCGAGAACTACACCTCCAAGGACTGGGGAGTTGCCCTTCTTGGCACGGGCATGCCAGAACCTATGGACGGCTATACCGACCGCAGGAGATGTGAAACGTCGACTACTATAGTCTTCATCAGGATAGCGAAGAGCCGTGACACAGAACCAAGCCCTCGATACGTCGGCGCCATCAAACCAGGTATCTGAAAGATTCGCCCTCGCCAATATGGTCTTGTACAGCCTCGCTCCTGACAACCCAACGTGCGACCTGTTCGAACCTCTAGCATTGGCTCCGGACAAGTCTGCACCACGGAAATCAACCCGCGTGAAGTTTACACTTCGAAGGTTGGAACCTCTCAGGTCCGCTCCCTGAAAGTTCACCTCGAAACCCTTCTCTCTTTCCAGAGCGACCAGTCTGTCGTCCCTCAACCGCATCAAATCCATCACCGCCTGCACATCCCCGCGTAATCGGCTGCCACCAACGTGGCGTGTCAACTCCCGGTCAGATAGAACAGGCAGTTGTTGGTCAGCAGGCGGATTGCGTACAAATGCACACAGCAGATGCATACAGGAAACGTAGTATTGCTCCGGATGTTCCTGAATCAACGCCTGAAGCGCGTAAACGCCGCCCAGCCGAACGGAAAGGTTGTCATGCCCGAGCATCTCGGCTGCCTTCTGGTAGCGTTCGTTCAACAAGCCTTGCTGGGCGATGGCAGCTTGATGTTGCGCTGACGATGCCTGCTTATCGGCTGCCACCGCGCGCCATATCGCCAGTGGGATGGCCACCGAGCCGGCAATGACCAGTCCGATGTTCCGTATCGTTGCGCTTCCGGACTCGTCCTTGACTAGCCAGTCCCAAAGCGTGACCACGAGAATGACTTCAATGATCACTACGATGGTTGAAACAGTGGCCCAGAACCCACGCGACTCTGGCATGCGGAATATTGAGCGTAGGTTACACATTCGTTCAAAGAAGGTTATTCGGTCAGGTGTCCCGCTAGGTTCCCCACCGTTCCTACCTCCGAGTTCGGTATCGTCAATTGGCTTGGACACGGCAGCTCGTGTGATTCTCCTACCTATGTATCTGAAGAACGAAGTCACCATAGACCTGAATCCTATGAAGATGAACATTGCGAAACCGCCAATGGAGAAGACCGGTGACCACCACTGGCCCTGGGGAAGCTCCAAGAATGAAGGCAGCCAGCTTAGGGCGAAGGAACCCGCTACAATAGGGAGCATGAACCACGAAGCCCAGCGGGCTACACTAAGTCCCGAACGTTGGAGGGGCGTTATCATTGACGCTGCAGCCAGATACAGCGATAAGGCGAACAAGCCAGCCGTGAGGGTCAAGAGCACTAACCCCCAGTAATCTGCCACCGTGAACACGAGCAGATTGATAGTGCGTCGTGAACCTTCCCACCTTTCCCACGACTGGCCCATGAGAAGCGAACCAATAAAGGCAGCGGCGGCGAAGTTGGCAAGCCTATCTTCCCTCATTTCCATCAGCTCTGAACTGTTCATGCCCGCCTCCTAGCTGGGTACGGTAAGTAGGTTCCCCAATCAACAACGATAGGCTCGTCGAGTGCGGAAGAGATCCTGCATTATCTTGAGAGATGAATCCGTCACCGCGCCCGGTGGAAACCATCGTCTTCGAGATGTGGCTCGGCAGCCTGTCGACGCACCGCGGCCTCTCGATTCCAGTAGCGCAAAGGGACAGCATGGGGAACGCTTGCCGCCACCCATGCCTCCATCACACTCAACCTCCTTCACATATTGTACGATATATCGTACAATGCAGCCATGTACACGATCCTGCGAAGCGCGACTTTCGACCGGTGTCTGCGCCGACTGTGGGAACGTCGGGCGGTGCATCGCATAGTCGCCAGATTGCTTGCAGCCGAAGGCGGACATCTCGAAGACGTGAGGTCTGTTGGCGACGGCGTGTCCGAGATGAGAATTCAGTATGGACCTGGATACCGTATCTACTTCATAACGCGAGGCTCCAAGCTGATCGTTCTGCTATGTGGCGGCGACAAGGACAGCCAGCGGCGGGACATCGCGCGGGCCAAGAGAATGGCGGCAGAATGGAGGAGCTAATGTCTGAGGAGTACCGAAAGTTCGACGCAGCAGACTACATAAATGCCGAGGAGGATGCCCGAGGGCTTCTCAGGGCGGCTATGGATGAGGACGCTGGGGACGGAGCCGTGCTTCGCGCCACCCTCAAGCACGTCGCTCGGACGCATAACATCAGCGCTCTCGCCTGCGAAACCGGGCTAAACCGGGGCAACCTCTACGAGGCGCTGTCCGAAGACGGCAACCCCACCTTGGCAACATTGATGAAGGTCACCCGGGCCCTGGGGCTGAGACTGCGTCTTGAGCCCGTCGAGGGTCTCACGCAGGGCGCACAACCGGCTGAACGCCGGCATCTTCCGGCTGGTTCGAAGGCTAACGCTCAACGCCGCTTCTGAGTCTACACCTTCGCCTCCTGTGATAACAGGAAGGTGAGAGGTGTCAGGGATGGACTATAAGCCGAAGTGGCAATTGAGTACTTCCCGACCCTCCAAGCTTGACAACAGACAGTTTTTCCATGCGCGGTCGACCCTGACAAAGCTCGGCATGGTTTCTAGGTGCGCTGTGATTACACAGGCAGCACGCGCAACTTGCTCTCCGCCTTGGAGTGCAGCCTACTGTTTTCGGCAGTTAAACTGGAGCTCATGCCCTTACCGACAGACCAGAAGGGCCGCACTGCAGTGGAGATTATAGTCACGGCTTCGTGCCCCGCAAGTCAACTCCAAGCACGAGGAGACAAGCTAAGCCACTGCAATGCGGATAGGGAGCAGATCTGGCACGATGTCGCGCTGGGAAATCCCTGCCCCTTCGCTGCTCCAGCCACTTAGCTCCACGAGTATTGTTCTTTGGTTATCAGAAACTGGCCTTAGTTTGCGTTCTAGCAGCGAGGCGAAGCGGCTGTCATGCGTCGACACCATCAATTGGCGCCGTTCGCGCATTCGTTTGAGTAGGTCTATCAGTCCTAGGAGATTCAGATCATCCAGGCTTTGCAGCGGATCATCGAGGATAGCCACACTTAACGGTAGTGTTGGTATACCTAGGTTCAACGCAAGGAATACTGACACTGCCAGCACGTTCATTTGCGAACTTGACAAGAACGCTCCTGGGGCTTCACTCCGACGATCGTGCAGGGGATCCTCGACCTCTGCCAGCACGCGTCCGCTTCCTCGGTACATGCGAGACAGAAGTTTCACAATTCGAAATTCAGGGTGTGGATCAGCCGCTGCATAGATTCGTCGCAGGAGAGGCTCCAATCTCTCCAGTTCACTTTCGACGAGGTCAGATGATGCACCCCGTAGGCCATCGATCATCTTCGACACCAGTTCACCTGTTGCCTGACGCATCTTGATCTCGTCCTGGAAGTTCGATAGCTCGCTCCTTAGTCGCTGAACCTCGAGATCAAGTTCCGTCTGCCGCGCAAGTTGTCCCGTTCGTGCTAGGGAAAGGGCAAGTGATTCTCCACGTGATGCAACCTCAACAAGCGCCCCAAGTTTCCTCGCATTCTCTTCTATTGCGAACTCAATCGCACCCGTAACACTGCCATCGTCTTGGGTGCTGATTCCAAGTTCGACGAGGCCAGCGAGAACCCGCTCTTGGCCATCAACCCGCATACTCTCTTGGTGCTGGGCAACTTGTAGGGCCATCGACGCAGAAGAAGCCCTCTCTTCCATCGCGTGAAGATGCTTCATCAATGCAATGAGGCCCAGATCGTTGGCAAGCGTAGTTGTGGCTTGAACCCCTTCCCGAAGCCTAGAGAGTCGCTCACGAGTCGAATCAAGGTCATATGTCTGCTGGCAAACAGGACAATGCTGTCCCAAATGGCGAAGTGCGATTTCGGCAAGAACTCGTAGATCCTCCTGTTGTGAGCGAGCCTCAATCTGTTGCCGGCGGACTTCGGCAGCTTCTTGCTCTGCTTCGGCTAACGTCTTCCGAGCAGCTTCCACGGCTTCAGTCGCTTCTTCGGATTCCTTAAATAGCGCATCTAGGTTCTCTACTGCCGGTGGCAGGTCCTGCTGCATCAGCGCCAAGTTCCGGAGGTGTTCTCCACGCCGCTCTGACGAAAGGCGCAGAGCACGCAACTCAGCCATCGCCGCGTCGATAACTCTAGGGGCGTCTGAAACACCGACTCTCGGAATCTCCACTGATGAGACACCCAGATTTCTAGCTTGGGCCCACCAGGCATTCCACTCGGCTGCGGAAGAGGGCTTTATTGACCTCGCTCCTGCCAAATCCTGCAATTGTCTTTCAAGTCTCTCTAGCCGTTCCTCCCTATCCCGCATTTCCGAAGTACGCTGAGTAGTCGTTCGAGTCCAGGACCTCCTAGACCTCTCAAGAGCTTCCTGAAACTCGGTGGTTCGCCCAGCACCAACTAGCTCACCAATCGCCCTGAATCTATCCTGGTCTGTATCAGCAGTCAGGAAACCCGTAAGGACGTCTTGCTGTAGATATACACCGCGTTCAAAAGCCGACTTTAACGCAGGTTCAGACTCGCTTGCCGCCAACCCATCTGGCCAAAGACACCTAAGCAATTCGTACTGCGCGTCCCCGCCTCTAAATGTCTGACCACCCGTATTGACGAGCAATCCCACTTTCTCGCCGTCAGAGTGGCGAGTTACTTCCAAGACCTGATCATCCTCAGATACTAGCGTCACGTTGACACGCGCCTCGCCTGATGACGAATACAGCGAAACGACCGAGTCTGGTCGGCCAAGCCGGGAGATTTCACCGGTAATTGCCCAGTGGATCGCATCGAACAGTGATGTCTTTCCTTGTCCATTTACTCCAACAACAAGCACGATGTCTCCGTCAAGATCAATCTGATGGCTACCACTGAAGGCTCGGAATCCACTGATTTCTACGGACCTAATCCTCACGATTGGCACCCTCTCTCTTTTCTACAAACCCATGGATTGCTTCAATGATCGGCCGCTGCTCAAGAAAAGCTGCGATGGCAATTCTCGAAGCCTCATGGTCAACACCATGGCGAGCAAGCAAAGTTGGGAGGGAGTGAAGTACGTTGCTCGGACGCGACGCTTCTTGAACGTCAAGCGGTAGCAGAGGGAGCAATGTGCGACGAACAGCATCTATTGTTTCTAGTTCGTCACCTGCAGCGAAGAGCTTCCGGACGTGTACCGTGTTTCTTTGTATCTCGATAGCTTCCTGGTGGTCGACCGCCGGTACAACGCTAGGGGTAAGGAGTACAAGGTATCCATCCCACGCCTTGGCTTCGTTCCTCGCGAAGTGCCTTGAGATCAGATCAACCAGGTTCGCTTGATCATCAGCCCAGAGGGACGAGAGATCTCTCCAAGTTTCATAGACTGAGACGCAAACGACGCTGTAGGCGTCCTCGAACACTCTCGCCTCAGTTGCCCTCCACACTCCTGTCGAGACTGGATCAACAGCTCTAAAGCCAGAATCCTCGAGAATTCTGGCCGCGGCAGCGATGAGCGTCGTGATTGTGAACGGAGTATCGCTTGTACTCAACGGACAACCTCGTAGGCAAGTTCGGGATTGGCTCGGAGTTCGGCAAGGCTAAAGGTCCTGAGATGATCACTTCCAGTGACAAGATCGTACGGGTCTGTATCTGCGACGATATCGCTAGGTGCGGCTATACTGGCACTGGAGTCTACGCCTCCGACCAAAGCCACAGCCGACGTGATACCTCGGTGCCGCAAGGCTTGCTGACGCTTCTTTAGCTCTGTCTCCATCCGGGCATCTGTCATCCAACCACCTCCAGAGCAAACTATCACCCGTGTTATGTGGGTGTCTTGGGAAAACTCGACTACGCCCTCTTCACCGAAGGTGGCTTGATGGCCGCTTATCCTCTCCACCGCCCGGACACCCAGTACGAGACTCCCGAAGAGGCGGAGAGGTGTGCCCGACTCTTGCGGAAGATATGAGCTACCCTCCGCCAACCACGCAGCCCGCAGCTTACCGAGTCTAAGGATTCCTAGTTCCGCAAGGCGACGACAGAGTTCGGTGACGTCCTCATTCTTCTGGCCGAGCTGTTTGGTCAGCTCATCGCACTCATGTTGTATGGACGCCCTATGCTCCTCGACCAATCGCTGGGCCAACGCCTCCATGAAGTCACCCCACCCTATGCAAACATAGTCCTTTGACGGAGTATTGAGCTCCGTGGCAACAACAGAATCTCCATGTGCAATGGGATCCACGACGTAGACGTTCGCCTGCTTGTCAATGGCGGCCAGTATACGGCGGGTTGTATCAATGAGAACACTGGCCGGACTTCCAATCCCAACGAATACGGTGACGGGCCCAGAAAGTACTCTTTGTGCGATGACCTGTTCCCAGCGCTCTTTCCATGCCTTCTCCAAATCTTTCGCGCGGAGGATTAAGCTGTCCTCGTCGCTGTCAATGTCACGGTGGAGGTAGATGAGGTTGTGTGTGCCAAGATGAATGTAGTCCTCTGGCCTCCGGACTGTCGACACTCGCGAGCCGACTCCAAGGCGACCCAAGGCAGTACGAGCTGCTGAGTCGAAGTTCAGTGTCAGCACGTCAGCCAGGGCACCCTCACGGAGCAAAGCCGCCATAATTAGGTAGCCTTCGTTGGGTTCAGCGTGCCTGAATTCGTCTGGAGGGAACCGTTCTATGAGGTCATGCTGACTTCCGGTTTTGCAGACAACGGCCTCCGCAACCGCAGACAAATCACGCCTATCACCGACTTCACCCTCCGATAGAATGCCATCGAGAATCAGTTTTCGATGGCATTCTTCCGAAAGGTCGCCTGACAGTGGTAGAGACGTGGGTTCTTCATTCGAGCATCCCGCTCCGAGCACCAGTACAACACGTCCACCTCCGGGAGAAGAAATCGCCTGGAGTAGGCCGGGTGGAAGGCTAGGAGTATTATTCTCTGGTTTACTATTCATATGCTATTAGGCGACACATTGCACAAGACCTTAAAGGGATGAGCTCCGCCAAGCTCTCTTACATAGGGCAGATGGGGCGTTAGCAGCAATAAAATCTTGATGGCCCTGTAGATCATTCAAATATCGGATGCTACTAGGTTCAAGGACCATGCGAATTGAACCTGCGCAGCAGGAATGACTTACGCGCCCTCTTGCTGCAATTGATTCCAAATGAGTTGGGTCAGTAGAAGGAACACTCGCAGAACAATGTGCCGACAACTGGGTACAAGCAATGGTAACCCCAGGCAGTACGCGCCTGATCCCCGCGACGATTTCGGGACGTGGTGTCTGATACTTACCGCGGCCAATCGAGAACACGATCAAGCTTGGTTGCACAACTTGGCCCAGTAAGCTAGCGAATTCCACAGGGTTTGCGCGAGATGGCAGTCCACCGTGATGAGGAAAGACCAACACCTCTGATCGCGGCGACGGAAAAGTCTCCAGTAAGTTCTCCAGACCTACCGCGTCTAAGTCGCCCGTCAGCAGAAGCCGAGGTACCGACTGATAACTGACGCGCGAGACAGCGGACATAGAATTGGAGGTCAATTTACGCCCCTTCAGATCAGTTCCACCAGGGCCTGCCATTGCCACAGCTGGCTGGGGGTAAAGAATTTCGATCTGAACGTCTCCCCGTGTAAATTGCTGGGTGCTGCTCGTAGTAAGTTCGACGCTTACACTAATAGACGCCCTTGCTGTGGCGTCTGCAATCGCGTACCGGAGGTCCTCCCATATGTCGGAGTTCTTGGTTGCGTCTGAATTCAAGTAGACATGCCGGACCTGTACAGTCGCTGCCGATAGAAGCGCCAAGAGTCCCGATATGTGGTCAGCATCCGCATGAGAGATTATGACCGCATCAATCTGGGTAATCGCGCATTCTTGCAGGAATTCCAGCAGTGTCGCTCCTAAACCCGCATCGAAGATCACGATTCCGAGTGCGTCTTGAAGTACCACGCACTGTCCGTGTCCTACATCCAGGATTGTCAGGTTAGGAGAGAATTGTTCCATTCTGTGGCTCAATGGCGGGTTCAAAGTCCTCTAGATATAAGTCGCCAGCATCCTCAGCGCCGATATTGACGCTCGCAAAAAAGCGAAGTTCAAGCCGATCACTTCGTCCGGCCGGCAATGAGTTCCTGTGATGACCAAGAAGTTCGGCTGGAAATCTCACTGCTTCATCTGGGCGCCAGCCAGGTATGATGGCATCGAGTACATCTTCGCCACCCTCAATATCCTTTGCGACCACCCGAACTAGGGACCGCCAACCCTTTCTCTGCGGCAAACGCCTGCCGCCGATCTCATCTGAGCAAACCCTGATTGCATCGGCAAGTTGGTCTGGTCCGACTTCGTCCCGCGCAAGCAATATGGGGATCCTGCTTCTATATTTTCGGATCGATACGTTCTGGTCGATCTTGAAGTATTGGCTAATCAGCACCGCTGGAAATGCCGTGGAATACAACTGGGCGACAAGTTCTGCCCCGCTGAATGACGCGAGGCCTCGGGGACTCAGGCGATGATCACATATGGCTGCCGTAGCGACGCTCTTGATTCGAGCAACAGCTCCATCAACGCTTTCAAGCGGATGTTCTACTTCAATGGCCTCAAACCCAGCATCTTCTAGTAGAACACTCAATGTCGCGGCGGCAGTAGGGTCGTCATCAACTAGGGCAACCCTCGTTTGCTCCGCATTCATCCTTCAACTCCCATTAACGGTAGAGTCACAACGATCTCGGCACCCCCCAGCTCCCCATTGGCTATTGCGTGAACGTCTCCGCCAAGATCAGTGACAGCATCCCTGACTATGGTCAGTCCCAGACCCGTGCCTCCGGGTATGCTCGTACGACCTGGGAGCCAGATTTCTTCAATTGGCAGCTCTATGATCCCTGGTCCGTTGTCCTTAACTGAGATGAGCAGTGAGGATTCGCTCACTTGAGTCGCAACCAGAATCTCGCGCTCCAGTTGAGCTTGCTGCTGTTGGCTAAAGGCGTTGACCGCGTTAGTGATTAGATTGCTAAGGATGGATTCAAGTGCAGCTACGCTACCCCAGACTCTTGGCCGACCTTCATCGAGCCGTGCCTTACAAGAGATCTTGGAGTCTTCCAGAAAGGGTTGAAACAGCTCTATGATGTCGAGTGCCACGGAATTGATGTCGACCTCACCAAAGCGTCGCTTCTCCCGCCGGAGCATTGCTAACGGAAAAGAAGCATAGCTCTCCAGAGCCCTTGCTGACTTTAGGACTATTGAGACGGGTGTTTCCAACACGTTGTGATAGGCTGGTCCCAGTTCTCTCTTGCCCCTGCGACCTATGCTATGCGCCATGCTTTTGATTTGCCCGACTGGCTTGGCAGCCTCGTGCGCGAACACGGCAATTGTTGTGCCCAGACTGGCCAGCGTTCGATAAAGCTGAAGGTCCTCCCGCAGAATTGCCTCCTGCCTTTGTCTAACGGTCTCCAAACTCTGCACGGCCTGCGATACACGTGAACGTTGCTCGGGTGGCAGGACATCTACCTCCTTGCGTAGTCTGTTGCGGGCCCGCGTTATGCCAGATGAGGTACTCGCTTTGCTCTTTCGTTTCTTGGTCTCTCGTTCATCAAGCCTCTGACGGGCCATCCATTCCAGTGAGTCGATCGCGAAGCGGCGCATCTCACTAAAGGCTGAACTCTCCAGAAACCCTGTTCGGTCAGTCTTCTCCGTGAGGATCTGATCCGGGTCAGGGACGATGACTCGACCAATCGACGTATTAGTTGAAGGTCGCAGCTCCGGATTTCTGGTTCTGAGCAAATTCATGTCGAGCCAATCGTGCCCCGAATCTCCGTACGGATGAACTCGCAATCCTCGGTGGTAGAGGTGGACACCACCTATAACTTCAAGCCAGTTCCTCACCTCCGTAACTGTCGCGCGGCGATTTGTGAAGCTAGCCCCATCGAGCAGGAAAGCCCACAGTTCGAATTCGGACGCCACCGTAGAGTATGTAGTCTTGGACAGGTCAGCATTTTGTCCTGACCACCGAAGTGCCTTGGTTCTGGGATCGTACACATCGACGTGCGACCGTCCCTGCTTGTCGAGCTCTGCATGCATGTAGTACACCGCGTCATCGAAGTATGCGTTCCGCACTCGCTGCTCCAGATCGTAGAACTCAGGAGATATCAATACAGGGTGAAATCCCTGGCTATCGTCAAATGGGTCGGCCAATAGCAGCAGCGCTCTGGCAAGCCGTTCGACTTCGCGGCGCCCAAACGTCACGGATAGATCCGTAACCTCGATGGAGGTGCCTGGAGGTTTCTTAGTCGATCCCTCGATGACCTCTAAGGCTACATCTTCCACTACACTTATCGCTTCAAACTTAGACCAGTCTATTTCCAGCGTGTATTCAGTCAAAGGCTTCGAAGCCGGTCGAGTACTCAGCGTTACGCGGCGGCCCATCCGTAGCGCAGCCAACCTGCCCAGCCCCTTTTCGCCGACAGGCCTCCTGCCCAGTGCCGTTAGGCTACGGCCCGGTTTGTTTGATCGTCCGAGGATGAGCCAGCCTGACCGGATGGCGTCGTAGTCCATTCCCAATCCGTCATCCTCAATCCGGAGGGTGCCTCCCAACTTGTCCACGCCTACGAGTTCGACTCGACAACTTACGGCGTCGGCATCGTAGGAGTTTCGGACCAATTCGACGATTCCTTGTTCGATTTGAGGAACAAGCTCTTCGCCAAGGCGACGCAAAATGTCGGGAGAGAATCGTAGGTGCTCGCTCATCATCTCAGTCGGCCTGCCAAGGTAGGTCGTTTAGGGCACTAACAGTTAGATGCCGGCATCTAATCCGATGGTCAAGCCACCTATCTGTCGCGTCACTTCGTAGCAGATCCAAAATCTGTAGACAGGTGTCAAGGGTGGCATCCTTGGGTTTAACGACCATAAGGTGGTTCTCCACAGCAACGGGTCTGTCTCCGAGTATCACTGTGCCGATCGCACGGCCAGAATCGCCTGGACGCGAAGTGCGGCGCACGACCACGAACGGTGGGGCGAAGACCGTCCCGTTGAAGCGCTTCTTGGGAAGGTCAACAACTTTGACCGTCCCCCATTTTGCTAAACCCAAGGCATGCAGGTACGGATGCCAACGGCCTCGATTGCTGTGACGATGAGGCACCAAAGACCCGACGGAGACCTTTGCGACTGTACTCAATGTAGCCGTAACCTCCGTTTCTTTGGGTCCAGTCCAGGCAGCCATTGAGGTTTCGAAGCTGCCACTGCGGATCAAGGCCTCAAATAAGAACACGTCCACATCCGCCCAAGGGTCAAATGTCCCCCAAATCGAGACGCGCCTGACAGTAGCCTGTTGGCTAATGTTTTCGCGCCATCTTCCATACCGAGTTCCCGACCTCAGTACGTCCGGCAGTATCGCCACTACATTGGTCTCATCCTTACACGCAACAAATACGTGATTCAGAAACACGGCTGCCGCCGACACCTGACCACTGGACCACTCTACGTCCTGGGGCGTCTGGATGAGGTTAAACGGGGGGTTGAGTACGACATGCGTAGCTTGTGCCAAGTCCTTCGGAATCGCCAAACCGTCTCCGACCCTGATCCCGGGAAACCAAGATTCGGATTCTGCAAGCCCTTGCGTTGCATTCCATCGACCACGGAGAGCGGCAGCCAGTACTAACCTCGCTCGGGTGGCACGAATAAACTCCGGATATAGGTCGAGGCCATACAGCTGTTGGCCCCAAGATTCGAGCGTATCAACCAGGCTAGCCGCTATGGGCAAATGACGTGAGCATGCCAGCAGCAAGTCGCCGGACCCGCAAGCTGGATCGAGAATCCTAGAATCTTCGTTTATGGGCTTCGCAAGGGTACTGACAAGTTCATCCGACAAATCGGAGCTGCTGAAGAAGGCCCCAGTCGATTTGCGCGTGACAAGATCGACAGCTTTTCGGAGTGCTTCCCCTGGTCCACCGTTTAGAACAGGAGTCGCTTCGGCAGTTAGGTCACCTAAGCCTGCAGACACCACTGTCCTTGCCAGCCGCTCAATCGACCCAACGTAGTTGGAGAACGGCTGCATTACTGATACGTCATGGGAAGGAGGTCCCTTAACTACTCGCCCCTCCTGACTCTCTGCACCGCTGTGCTGCCTTCCTTGTGCGCCTTGACGAATCGCCTCAGAAACGACCACAGTGTCATGGTCACCGCGCTCGTCGTCAGTGATAGAGAGATCCGCGAAGACAAGGGGAGCCGAAGCCGCCTTTGCCGCCGGTGAGGAGGGTTGCCGCAGAGTATCGATGCGTTCCATGCTCTAACGTTTCCGTCTTGTCAAATCGCCTAAGTCTGCGTTGTTGGGAACTTCCGCCTCTCCTGACTTTACCCATGCGTCAACCTCGGACAATTGAAACTTCCAGAAGCGACCAACTCGGTGAGCCGGCAATCCTCTGGAGTCGATCCAACGGTACACAGTGTCGCGGGCTACACCCAGATGCCGGGCAACTTCAGTGACAGAAATCCAACGAGTATCCCTTGCTTCCATAAGCAATTCCAGCCTGGTACCCTGCTATGCAGCTCATTCTCAGTATATATCGGCTAATGTATACCAACGTCGTACAATACGTCAATCCGTGGCTCCAAGGTAACCAGACTGCATTGAGTCCATCAGACACACTCACCCACTTAGGCTATTCCGAAGTCGCATCAAGAGCCCGTGCCTATGCTCAGACTCGGCTCAGGTGTCCGTTTCCTACGGGCATGCCTGCTCCCTGGACTCCCACCTCAGCCTCCCCCGCGCCTATGTTTAGTCCTTCTGCTATCCGCTTGCCTTGTGTTTGTTGAGGTTCTATCTCCAGAAGCCGACATTCCATCCAGGGCCGTTGGATGTATTCGCAGTACTGACGCGCGCTGGAGGAGACGCAGTCCGGCCATGCGCACTTCGTCTTTCCTTCGGCGGTCGTCTTGAAGCGGATGCACAGCAGCTCTACATCCACGTCTCCGAACATCTTGATCAGATAGAACTCCTCCGGATGGTGATAAAGGTATACCTTATGGTACTCCATAAGGCTGGTGACTTGAGAGAGCCATTCTGGAACCGCGTCTATGAAGTAACGGTAATCGGTCTCTCTACCCAGAGGGTTCTCGGCGTGGAGAATGTTGCCCAGCCGCCCGTACACCTCTGTCAACTTGTCTTCACTCAGGAAACCCTCTTGCCGATCCCTCGGTTCGGCTCCACGTAGTCCTGCCTCCAAGTCTACGGCCCTCGGATAGAAATTGGGATGGAGGCGCTTAAGTTCTCTCAGTTTCTTGCTTATGTCCTGCGAGCTCTTGAGCTCCTTCTGCGATCTCTGCCAGACGTCCTTATTTGACACCAAGGAACTGAACACGATCAGTTCCAGTAGCATCCGGAGCTGGAGACAGATTGATTCCACGCGAGTCTGAATCGTGATTCCAGGAAGCTCCATCAGCTGGTTGATCGATTCAATCCTGTCCTTGACCTCCTCCATGAGGTCGCAGTACTGGGCTATGTCAAGGCTTTCCGCCTGCTTGATCTCCCACTCACAGCTCAGGCAGACTATCTTCCATCCCCACTCCACAGGGTTAGACCCTTGAAGTTCCAAGAATGAGTCTCCACACTGTGGGCACTCAGTGTATTCCGACCCGTCCACACCCTTGACTGGCCCGTCAGGATTGAGGTCGAGGCTCATCGATGGGTTGGAGAAGATGGGTATCTCTCCGCAATTCGGGCATGGCTCACTCGGCTCGATGCCGTACATCATGTACGCAAGAGCCGCTTCCTGATGACCATGAGGGCACTCGCTGGTCAACGACAATTATTCTGGCCGCTCCTGTTGCCTCATTGGATTATGTTACCAAGACTTTCGCAGCTTCTAATTGACGCCCACGGGTCTGATGTTCCTTTGGTCAGCCTCAATCATTTCACTCCGTTCACCAGAAGCATACACCAGCTCTCGCGCCATAACCCTACGCCACTGTCGTACTCGGCGTTGCAGCGTTCGGAGGTGACTCCTGCTGAAGCGCTCAGGATGACGGCGTATCAACCGATCCAGCAACTCCCTGGCCGTGGCGTCCGGCTTGCACTGAAGCCAGTCCAGTATCTCGCACCACACTCCTTCGAACGGGTCAGCGCGTGTCCGCCACGTGTGAGGCTTTCTCGCCTTCTGCGCGTCTGACTCGTGCGTCGCACGAACTTCGCCCTGTTTCCACAGGTCGGGCAGCCTGCCGAGGAACTTCTCCAGACTCTCGCTGGTCGATGCACTCACAGGGGCAGAGTCCTTGATCGAAGCAAGCGCCGATTGCGCCTCCCGTATCGTGTGCAGCAGCGACACGGGGTCAAGCTCTACTCGACTGTTCCTCAGTCTCTGCTTCGTCTCCTCGCTTACGTCGGCACGTCTGAGCAGACGGTCGCAGGGAGTAGCAGGTTTCTCGTACCTCTTCCTGGCTGTGCCGCCGTTACGACTCTTGTCCAGTAGCTTGAATGAGGGCTGGAAGTGGTTCACGTACAGACGCATAGCGCCGTACAGGTGGGCCAGAGCCTGACCGGCTATCGGTCCCGAGTAGCGATTGTGACCGGCGAAGCGCCGTATTACGGATCCGTTCTTCTGCTCTATCCAGGCTTGGTCGTTACTGCGATGCGCACGCGAGCGTGTGAACTCTATGTCCCGCTCCTGGCAGTAGCTCAGCAGAGTCTCGTTGATGAACACGCTGTCGTTGTCGGAGTCAATGCCGCGGATCGGGACGGGGAACAGCCGCGCGATGGCTTCCAGCCCTTCGACCACCAGCGACTGCTCACGCGCCAGCAGTGGGATCGCTTCTGTCCAGCCCGAGCAGACGTCGGTCACCACGAGACTGCTGATGAACGAACCCGCTACGGACTCTCCGCAGTGAGCCACCAAGTCTATCTCCAGGTATCCAGGTTCGGGTTCATTCCAATCGGAGAAGGTGCGCACCGGGATGCGACTTCCCATCTTCCTCTTCTGTCTTCGCTTCCTTCGACTGCCAGCCTGCTCCCTGATGGGCTTGAGCAGTCTGTCTATGGTCGAAGCGCTGGCAGCGAACAGTCGCTGCCGCACGTCAGAGTCCAGGTCGAGATGCCCGTGTCTCTCAAGTGATTCCACCATACTCGGCAGTGCGGCCTTCAGCCTCTTCCCGCATATCCTGTCCGATGCCTCCCACACCACGGTCAGCGCCTCCTTCACCGCCTCGCCGTATATCTTCCGCCCCCTGGGAACTGCCCTAGTCGATGCATCTTCACCTTGCCCAAGTAGTCTGACCGCGTGCTTTCGGTGACATCCCGTCATGGCTACGAACTCATCCAGCATCCGACTCTTATCCTTCTTCGATGCCTCTCCGTACCGGCTGCGAATTGCTCCGAGCACTTCGGTCCTCGTCGCCAGGCTAATCTCTCCAGCCACCTCTTGCCTCCTCGATTTGGGTAACACCCATTGTGAGGCAATGACCTTATTTCGGTAACATCAACGTGAGGCAATAGCTCGGAGTTCGGTAACCTTTTTGTTGAGGCAACGCGAGCGGCCATTATAAATGTCGTTGTTCACTCGCCCATTGGATCGTCCGAGGATTCCGCCTCCCTTTCCTCAGCAAACATTCCTATGGCCTCTCCGCAGGTCCTCATGCCCAAGCACAGTTGGATGTTCTCGATAGTCTTTCGGGTGAGGCGAAACGCCCTTCGAGTATGGCCTCCCTCATCGTTTCCGACCTCAAGGGTAATTACCTCCCCTAATCTGGGCCTTTCAGTCCCTCGGTTAGCTATCGACCAGCAGACCTGTCCATAGAGAACGCCTTCTCCAGCCCTCAGGAGGTATTCCAAAGGCTGGGGTTCCCTCGCTCTGCCCTTACGCTTGTTTTTCTTGGACATATCACACCTGTAAAGCGGGAGAAACTAAGGGAGCACACATATCCGATCATGTTACAATAGCTCCTTAGCTTGAATCGAGCCGGATGGAGCCACCGCTGGCTATCTTTGTGCATTGCGTGGACTCTTGAGTAATCAGAGGAGTTTGCAAGAGTGCCGAGCCTCAAGACCTATGATCTGTTCATCAGTCATGCTTGGACGTACGACGACGACTATTACAGGCTGGTCCAATTCTTGGATGACGCCAATTGGTTCAAATATCGAAACTACAGCGTCCCCCAGCACGACCCACTGGATGCAAACAATGCCTCTCGACTTATGGCGGCGCTCGACCGACAGATTCGGCCGGTCAATGTAGTCCTTATCATCTCAGGGATGTATGTGACCTACAGGGATTGGATTCAATACGAGATCGAAGTGGCCCAGAGCTATAACAAGCCGGTAGTCGGGATTAGGCCCTGGGGCTCGCAGCGTGTTCCCGTCGCAGTTCAGTCGGCCGCGACAGAAATGGTTGGATGGAACACAAGCTCAATTGTCGGGGCGATTCGGAGGAACTCCATTTGAAACCCAACGAGTACGGTGAGAACTACTCAGCCCATCTCCTTGAGCAGTACAAGCTCTACGTCGAAATGGCTGATCGCATAAGCCAGCGCAGAGATCAATCGAACCGCTTTTATGCGAGTCTGCTGGCTGGCATGATCGCCCTCTTGGTTATCCTGGCGAGGCTCAACATTTCTAATGACGTTTGGGCCGTGGTGTTCTTAGTGGGCGGTCTGTTTGGGTCCTTCTTATCGGTTGTGTGGCTGGTGAACATCAGGTCATATCGCTCACTGAACACGGCGAAGTTTACGGTCATCAATAAATTAGAAAAGAGTTTGCCGGCCCAGGGATATTCAGATGAATGGAATCTGTTGCGGCCGCCGGACGACTCACCCAAGTACTTTCAGCTGACGAGGGTGGAGCAGTTTATACCCGTGATAATGTTCCTCCTGTTCTTTGGACTGGTGATATATTCGGTAGCGCAATTGATCTTCGACCACTGACTTGGCAAGTCGTTCATATCCGATCCAAGTCACAAAGCGGCCCGTCCTATCCTGACCGGTGGGCCTGAATTGAACCAACAGATACAGGAGACTCGGTTGGATACCAAGAGCGTGTTCATCAGCTTTGACTACGATAACGATCAAGACCTGCGAGGCAATCTGGTCGCCCAGGCCAAGAATCCCGAGTCCCCGTTCAGCATCACTGATTGGTCGGTAAAGGAGCCGATTTCAGAAAACTGGCGGAGGAATGTCCGCGACCTCATCCGCAGGGCCGACCTAACCATTGTGATTTGCGGTGAACATACGCACCAAGCGGCGGGTGTTGCGGCCGAGGTCACTATCGTGCAGGAAGAAGGTAAGTCGTACTTCCTGCTGAAGGGCCGCAGGAGAAAAACTTGCACAAGACCTAGGTCGGCCCGCCGTCGAGACAAGATCCATAATTGGACATGGCCGAATCTGAAGAAGCTCATTGCTGGAACAGGGTGATGTGTTGGGGTCGTGCAGACTAACGTCCGACCGGTTCATCCTGCGCTCTCCAACGCATCAGTGCCCGTACTGAATCTGTTCAGTCTCTCCACTGACGGCTGTCCTTGAGTCGGAGGTATCCGGGTAGCGAGACGGATCAAATCGGAGGAGCCGCGTCTAGGTCGTGAGGTGTTCAATGTGAAGTCGTCGGGCCATCGAGTCCGCTCACTCCGACCCTGCCTCACTCCGGTGACGCCCCCTCTACCCCGCCGGCATCCAGTAGCCTACCCCGGGGTTGGGTGAAAACGTAGGTGGGGTGGTCGGCGTTGTCGCCCAGCTTGCGGCACAACCTGACCACAACGGTGCGCATGAGGTATAAACGCCGACGCACATGCGCTCCAACTCCCCCGGGTTCGTTCATTCGGTCCTTTCCACAAATCGCATCAACACCTCTGAGGGAAACACAGAGGATTCCGCTCCATGACGGTCAATCATTTCGCGGATTTCTAACAGCCTTGACCGGTCCAGCACTTCCGCCGTCATATACAGACCGATGCTGTAGTTGCACACCAATCCGGCCAGTAGCACATATAGCTTGAGTTGAGAGTTCATGTTGAACCGTAGTCTTTGGTGCTGGGCCAACTGTCTGCGTTTATAAGTCGTTGAGTCGAAGACGTACCCCGTAGTTTGTGCAGCCTTACTCTCTACCTCAGTGCCAGCTGAGGCGGTGAGAGATACGGAGATGCTTCGTAGCATCTGACTTTGCATCACTCTGCATGCCTCAAAAGTAAGAGAAACTGCTGCTCCATTCGTTCCACTCTCCGCGTATCTGTGGGGGCAGCGGACCTCCTTCTACCCGGCGACGGACAGGATCGCTGTATATTGAACTTGGCCAGCTGCGCTTATACGCCGTTCCTCCTCCGAATAAGCTAACCCGGGAATAATAATCTGCCAACGAGCGTAGGGAAGAAATCTCCCACGCGAGCCGTGAAGACAAATAGGCGATCAAACTTCCTATGGGTCTGTTACGCTGAGCACTGGACAGTGCGTAAAGACTTTCTGCTGTTTCTGCCATCCCAAATTTAGTGGTGATATACGATGGCAGATTGTATGTGTATTTCCAACTTGCCCACATACCCAAATCTGCCACGCATAGTAAGTCTAAGCAATCTCGCGGGTGGTTAACGAACTGGCGATCCGCCTCCAAAAGCCTGGTGGTAACATTTTCTTCGGGTCGTGAGTTATCCTGTACCCAGTTGTGCGAATGAGCCAAAAGGCCATAGATGATGGGAGCGTGCAGTTCGGCGTAGGGACTTCCATCACGTTTTTGGCTTAGTCGCTTGATCTTAACGGATGTCTCGATTGCCTCTGTGATGTGGCGGCCCCGCAGGGTAGTTTTGCATTCGAAGGCGGCCGCTACCCCGTCAGACAGGTAGAGCTTCCTTCTGAGCATCCCTTTGGGATATATATCCTTCAACACCAGCACGTCCACTTGAGGGCTGACGGTACCGTCGGGTCCGATTATTCGGCCTTTCGTGACGACTTGTAGCGTGGGCGGTAGCCATTCGGATAACAACTCAGCCCAATCAGTTTCACCTTGGTCTCCAGCTGTGCCGGGGTCTTCCTTCGACCGTTTTCTGATCTGGTCGTAGTGCATGGCCATGTCAACTTGAAGCTGTTGCATCCATTCATGTAAGTCATGGGGGATCCTGTCAGTCATTTTGATGCTCCTAGCCTGGATGCCTGACAATATTCAGTCCGTCGTTGATTTGCCAGACATTCGGTGTCCTCGTCTCTAACCATACGAGGACTACATTACACAGCTTTCACCTCTGCAAGTAGGTACCGTCTTTTGCGTGGAGACGATTACATAACTGCAGCACTTCCTATTCGTATATGGGAGAGGGAGTTTAGCAATTCTCTTCCGGGACTTCAGGCCGTCACCCCTGGCCTGTGCCCCTGCCCCAGCACCCTACTCCTCCCCCGCCGGCACCCAGTAGCCCACCCGAGGCTCGGTGAAGACGTAGGTGGGGCGGTCGGCGTCGTCGCCCAGCTGACGGCGCAGCCTGCTCACAAGGGTGCGCATGGGCCGCACGTCGCTGCCGTCCTTCCTGTCCCAGACCCGCACCAGAAGATGCTCGTAGGTCACCACTCGACCGGCGTTTGCCGCAAGCTCGGCCAGCAGCCGGTACTCCATGGCCATAAGGGGCAACGGGCGTCCCCCCAGGGTTGCCCGGCGCTGGGCGAAGTCCACGGTCAGATCGCCATATACATAGGGTTCCAACACATGACGCCGGCGCAGGGCAGCACGAATACGCGCCGCAAGCTCCGTAGCAGAGAATGGCTTGACCACGTAGTCCACGGCCCCATGGTCGAAGGCCCGGGCGATGAGCTCCTCCCGCCCGTAGGCGGAGATGAAGATGACCGGCACGTCCGCCTTTTCAAAGATAGCCTCCATCAACTCCACGCCGTCGGCGTCTGGCAGCATAAGGTCCAGCAGTGCCAGCTGGGGGCGCTCCTGCTCCATGAGGCGCAAGGCCTCCTCCGGGTCCCCGGTCACCACCGGCTGGTAGCCAGCCGAGGCCACTGCGTCGCGGATGTACCGGAGATCGTTGGGGTCGTCGTCCACCGCCAGCACCCGCACCGGTTCTTCCGTTTCCCCTCTCTCGCGCCGCAACGAGCGGGTCAATGCCGGAGCCGCATCGCCGCTGCCGGTCTCCCCGACAGTGGGCATGGTAAAGGTGAACCGCGCGCCCAGACCAAGGCCGTCGCTCTCGGCGCGGATACGGCCCCCGTGAGCCTCCACGATCCCCTTGCAGATTGCCAGACCCAGGCCGTTGTCGCCGCCAAGCTCCTCCGGCCCGCCGCCGGAGAACTTGCGGAACAGGTATGGCAGCCGCTCCGCCGGAATGCCCCTCCCCTCGTCGGACACCACCACCGCTACATGCACGTCCCGGCGTGAGGCGCTCACCCGGATGACCGAGCCCGGCGGGGAGTGGCGGGCAGCATTGGTCAGCAGGTTGACCAGAACCTGCACGATGCGCCGCCGGTCCGCCAGCACCAGCGGCAGGTCCGGCTCGACATCGATCTCCAGGGGATTCCCTCCCCCTCCGCTGCTGAAGACGCTCCGAGCACGGTCCACCAGCGCCGCGACCTCGGCGGGTTCGGGGCTGACAGGCAGCGTGCCGGTCTCGATGCGGGCCACGTCCAGCAGGTCGGAGACCATCTCGTTCATGTGGTCGGCCTGGTCGCCCATGATCCGGACGAACTGGCGCACCACCGCCGGGTCGAGGTCGGCCACCGAATCCAGAATCGTGGTTGCCGATCCCTTGATGGAGGTCAGTGGAATTCTCAGCTCGTGGCTCACCATAGCAAGGAAGTCGGCGCGCAGCCGCTCCACCTCCTCCAGGGGCGTCATGTCCTGCATGGTGACGACCACCGATTCGACCGTCCCATCCTTTCCCAGGATGGGAGTCGAGTTGACGATGGCACTCACGCTCCGACCGTCCGGGACGCTGATGACCATCTCCTCGACCCGCACCGTCTCCCCGGCGCTCAGCAGCAGGGCCATGGGGAACTCCCGCAGGGAGACCTCCCGCCCGTCGGCCCTGCGGCAGGTCACCACCTCCAGCAGGTCCTCCGGCGACTGGCCGGGGTCGCACAGCCCCTCGACGATCCTGCGGACTTCCCTATTGAAGGACACAGGCGCCCCGGTCTTGGCGTCGAAGACCACGACGCCCACAGGTGAGGTGTCTATCAGCGTCTCCAGGTCGGCCCGTGTGCGCTGTTCCTCCCTGTGGCGGCGGGCGTTGGCGATGGCAAGCGCGGCCTGGGAGGCGAAGAGAACCAGCGTGTCCTCGTCCTCCTGGCTGAACGCCTCTTCCCCCTGCTTGTCCGACAGGTACAGGTTGCCGACCCGTGCGCTCTCGTAACTGATGGGCGCGCTGAGGAAGCTGCCCAGCGGCTCCAGGGGCGGGCCGATTTGCGGCAGCCCCAAGGCCTCGGTGTAGGCGGAGAAGTCGGCCACCCGCAAGGGGTCAGGCAGGCCGCTCAGGTAGGCGAACAGCTCCAGTCCTCCGGGAAGCTCCTCGAACCCCCGGTGGGCCTCCTCGGTCAGGCCCGACGAGATGAAGTCCTCAAGCTGCCCTGCGTCGTCCAGGACGGTGAGGCCGCCTCGGCTTGCCCCGGTCAGCAGGCGAGCCCCGTCCACCACCCGCTGAAGGACGGCGTCCAGGTCCAGGTCCTCTGTGATGCGCAGGCTGGCCTGGCTCAGGCGGGAGAGGCGCTCCCGCAGGGCTGCTATCTCAGGGTCTCCCCGTTCCGCTGGGTTCATTCGGTCACCTCCGTAAGGGCGGGCAGCCTCGTTCGGCCCGCGAAATACTGAGCCGATAAGGGCAATTATGCCGGAATTCCCAACTTGTTACAAGATGTAATGGAGATCGGACAAGATGTGACCCACATGTTGCATGCAAGTTGCTATAGTTGCCTCTGCCTCTTCCGATAGTGGAGGAGAACACGTGATATTCAACCGTGCCTGAGACGACGGCAGGCGCGCAGCGATACAGCCTGCGAAAGGAAACATAGTCAAAATGCTCAACGCATCGCTCTTGAATCTGCTTGGCGCGAAGGCCCGGCAGTTCAGCAACCTGCCATTCCGCCCATTTCACTCCCTGAAGCTCGGGGGGGGGCAAACTCATGAAATGGCCCCTGCTGGCTCTCTCGGTCGTCCTC